>NZZV01000061.1 GCA_002698945.1 Acidimicrobiaceae bacterium | reverse complement strand
GTTCGTGCCGGCCGAGAGCATGATCGCCTCGACCCCGTACGTGGCGGTGCCGGGAGTGGTCCATGCGATGATCGGGAACGTCCCGTTCGGCGATCGTTCGGCGACCGCCGGCCGGTCGGGGCCGGTGCACAGATCGAGCATGCCGCCCGTGCCGAACGTGACCTTGGCCATGCCCGGCTCCACGCAGCCTTGTCCGACCAGTGAGCCCTGCTGATCGCCGATCAGCGCGGCCATCGGCGGCGATCCCGGGAGGGCCGTCGCCTCGCCGAACACGCCACTCGAGTCGACCAGGGCGGGTAGCAGCACGGGGTCGATGCCGAGCAGTGAGCACACGCGCTCGTTCCATCCCGCCTGCTCCAAGGAGTAGAGGCCGCTGACACCGGCGTTGCTGTGATCGGTCACGTGCACCGAACCCTGCGACAGCGTCCACGCGACCCACGAGTCGACCGTGCCGAAGCACAACTCGTCGGGTCGCCGGTCGGCGGCGGCGTTCGCGAGGAGCCACTGCAGCTTGGTCGCCGACTGATTCGGGGCCAACGCCAGCCCGTGCTCGGCCTTGGCGGTGAGGCACTCGCCGACGGTGCGGAGGTCCTGCCAGCCGATCGCCGGCGCGAGCGGCTCGCCGGAGGCGCGGTCCCACAGCACGGTCGAGGCACGCTGGCTCGCGATCCCGACGCCGGTGATCCTGGGGGACCCGGCGGCGTCGAGGGTCGCGTGGGCGGCATCCACCACGAGGGTCGCCATCGCGGTGGCGTCGAACTCGACCATGCCGGGGAGCGGCGACGCCGGAGCGAACGGTCGGTACTCGACGTGGTCGACGCCGCCGGTCTCGTCGACGATCGCTGATCGCAGGCCGGTCGTGCCGACGTCGATCACCAGGATCATGTGCCCTCCATCCCGCTCGGTCGGAAACCCTTGCGTCGGAGCCACTGCCCGAGCACTCCGCCCAGGTATCCCGCCCCGACGACGACGGACAAGTTGAAGAACGCGGCGAACCAGTTCACGTCCGAACCGCGGATCAGGCGGATGAGGATGAACACGGTTTGCGCCGCGACGTAGGTGCCGACCGCCGTCGCCAATGCGTGCGAGTACGGCAAATCAAGTCGTTGGACCCACGCCGCGCACCCGGCACCGAGAACGAAGCCGACGACCGCCCCGAGCGACAACCAGATCGCGAGGCCCGAGTCGTCCTGGCTGTCGGCGGCCCAACGAGCAGCGATCGAGAACGGCACGGCGAACACGAGCGCGACCGAGGCGCCGGCACGCAGTGCGACCGGATCCCAGCGCTGCGGCATCGAAGGGGAGTCGTTCATGGCCATGCAGGATCGCCGAAGGGTGAGGGCAGCCCCAACTTGCCGGGGTTGAGGATGCCGTTCGGGTCGAGCGTCGTCTTGAGTCCGACCAACACGTCGAACGCCGTCCCGAGCGCCTCGCGCACGAACCGAGCCCGGTTCAGGCCGACCCCGTGGTGGTGCGACAGGTTGCCGCCGGCGCCGAGCACGGCGCGTTGGCCGGCGTCCCAGAGCGCGACGTACGTCGCGTCGACCTGATCGGGAGGTGGCGTCGCCGCGAAGGTGAAGTAGAGGCAGGCCCCGTCGAGGTAGCTGTGCGACAGGTGGCAGGTGGCGGCACGGGCGTGGGGCACCGCCATCAGTGCGGCGGTGGTCGCCGCATGGATTGCTTCGAGACGCGACCACGGGGCGGCGATCTCCATCGTGTCGACGACGAAGCCCTTGTGGGTCAGGGTCTGCAGCGCGCTGGTGTCGTTGCGGTGCGCGGTCCACGCGGCCACCAGCCCGACGTCACCGGTTCGGCCGAGCTCCGTCGCGATCGTGTCGACGACCGACATCGCGGCGTCGACGATCGTCTCGTCACCTTCGTCGAGCACGAGCAGGACGCATTCGGTGCCGTCACCCCCGTGGCCGCGGGCAGATTCGGGGCCGTCGTAGAGCCGCAGCACGGCCGGCGTGGCGCCGGCGCGGACGATGCGTCGGCACGCTTCGAATCCGACGGTCAGGGTGGGGAACACGTATGCCGCACGACGTTCGACCTCGGCCACGGGATGGGTTCGCAGCCAGATCCTCGTCACGACGCCGAGGGTGCCCTCCGATCCGACGAACACCTGGGTGAGGTCCGGTCCGACGGCGGCGGCGGGGGCGCCGCCGGTGCGGACGACGCGACCGTCGGCGAGGACGACCTCGAGCCCGACCACCATGTCCTCGATCTTCCCGTATCGGGTCGAGTACTGGCCGGCGCCGCGGCACGCGACCCACCCGCCGACCGTGGCGAGGTCGAAGCTCTGCGGGAAGTGACCGACGGTCAGCCCGTGGTGGGTGTTGAGGACGCGTTCGAGGTCGGGCCCGAACACGCCGCACCCGACCTCCACGACGCCGGATGCGGCGTCGACGTCGCCGATCCGGTCGAGGGCGGTCGTGTCGAGTACGACGCCGCCGAACGCCGGCACCGAGGCGCCGCACACGCCGGACCGTCCACCCGCGGCGGTGATCGGGACGTGTGACTCGTTGCAGCGCCGGACGACCGCAGCGACCTGCTCGGTCGTGGTCGGTCGCACGACCGCCCCGGCGCGGTTGGGGACCTGGCCGGCGATCGACCAGTGCAGCGCGAGTGGCCACCAGTCCCGACTCGCCTCGGCGGTGGCCCGCTCGTCGTCGATGACCTCGCACACCGAGCGGAGGTCGTCGACGAATCCGTCGGGCAGGCGAACCGCAGTGCCGAAACGGCTCGCGGTGCCGGTCAACTCGATCGGAGCGGTGGGCCGGGTCATGGTGGTGACGTCATGTGGTTCGCTCCGTGGCGGCGGATCGGTCGTCGCTGCGCTCGGCAGCAGCGAGTTCAGCGTTGCACAACGCCTCGTACGCCGCCACCTCGGCCTCGACGCGTGCGTCGTCCCACCCGGCCTCGTCGGCCAGGAGTTCGGCGACAGCTCGCGCCGCGCGGCGGCAGGCGCCGCGGTCTTCGAGGTGGGCCCGCGTCCGTCGGGTCAGCACGTCGACGAGGGAGCGGGCCATCTCGTGGCGCACCGCGTACACGGCTTCGGCCCGGAGGTACCGAAGTCCGGGGACCATCGGCTCGCCGAGTGTGGCATCGGATGCCACCAGGTCGCCGATCGCCGTGGCGTCGGTGCCGTAGCGGTGCCAGAGCCGGTCACCGTCGGCCTGGCGACGCCGGGCCGGTGCGCCGCGCAGCCGCAGCCGCTTCGTCCGGCAGCGACCTGAGCGACCGAGCTGCGCCATGACGGCGTCGACGGTGTCTTCCGCCATCTGGCGATACGTGGTGAACTTGCCGCCGGTGACCGTCACGACGCCACTCGGCGACGTCGTCACCTGATGACGCCGCGACAGATCGGCGGTCCGGCCCGACTCGGCGGAGCGGACGAGCGGCCGCAGACCGGCCCACACGCCGGTCACGTCGTCGCGGGTGATGGGGACCCCCGACGGGGTGCGGATCGAGTGCTCCAGTGCGCGCAGGACGTAGTCGAGGTCCTCGTCGTCGGTCTGCGGGTCGTCGAGCTCACCGGTGTAGTCGGTGTCGGTCGTACCGACATAGCAGTGGTCGAACGTGCCGTCGCCACGTGGACCCCACGGGATGAGGAACAGGCTGCGCTTGTCGCCCGGGACCGAGATGATCACCGCGATGTCGTTGCGCACCAAGTCCCACGGCACGGTCACGTGCACACCTTTGGCGGGTCGCAGCGTTCGTTCCGGTGCGCCGTCGAGCGCTCGGATGTCGTCGCCCCACACGCCGACGGCGGACACGACGCAGTCGGCCCGCACGTCGAACCGCTCGCCGTTGGCTTCGACCAGCGCCCCGGCGACGGCGCCGCCCGCCCCGTGCACGAGCTGGTCGACTCGACAGCCGTTGGCCACGACCGCACCGCGATCGGCGGCGGTCCGGGCGATCGTCAGCGTGAGGCGGGCGTCGTCGGCCTGGGCGTCGTAGTAGACGAATCCCGACGACAGCCGGTCGGCGGGGAGGGTGGGGCAGTGGGCCAGCGACGCCGCGGCGTCGAGCCGTCGGTGACGGCGGCCGATGCGGAGCCCGCCGGTGAGGTCGTACATCCAGAGTGCCGACCGCAGCGCCTTGGCGATCTTGACCGACACGGGCCCGTCCTTGGTGAGCACCGGGATGAGGAACGGCAACACGCCGACGAGGTGGGACGCGTTGCCGAGCAGTCGTTGACGTTCGTGGAGCGCCTCGTAGACGAGGCGGACGTCGCCTTGCTGGAGGTATCGGAGACCGCCGTGGATCAGCTTCGAGCTCTTCGACGAGGTGCCCGACGCGAAGTCGTCGCGCTCGACGAGCGCCACCGACAGACCACGACTGGCGGCGTCGAGTGCCACCCCGCATCCGGTCACGCCACCGCCGATCACGAGCACGTCGAACCGCTCGCGACGGAGCGCGTCGATCATCCGCTCGCGTTCGAACGGCCGCGCTGCCCCCGTGTGGTTCACCCGGTCGTCCACCAGCCGGAGCCTACGAGACCGTGCCGACGAGACCGCGCCGACGAGACCGCGCCGACGGGACCGCGCCACCCCGCCCGGGTCGCGCGTGGAGTAACCGGGGCGTCCGGCTCGGTTGGCGAACCGGCACCGTCCGCGCGAACCTTCCGGCGGTGCAGTGCCTCGAGACAGCCGGCGCCGGGATGCGGGGCGGAGCGGGTGGGCGGCGACGATGACGACGACCTACGACCCGCACCATCCGACCTACGTCGACGAGGCCGACGTCCGCGACGAGCTGACCCGCGTGTTCGACGTGTGTCAGGGATGCCGGCGCTGCGTCGACCTGTGCGCCTCGTTCCCCACCCTCTTCGACCTGCTCGACCGCTTCGACGATCGAGACGCCGGCCGGCTCACACCGCTCGAACAGGACCGGGTGGTGGAGGCGTGCTTCCAGTGCACACGATGCTCCGTCGGCTGTCCGTACCGGCCCGAGGTGCACGAGACGGCGGTCGACTTCCCGCACCTGATGCTGCGCGCCGAGGCGATGCGACATGTCAACGGCCACCAGTCGCGAGCGCAGCGCACCGCGCGCCGCACGATGACGCACCCCGACACCATCGGCCGCCTCGGTTCGTTCACCGCGCCCCTCGCGAACCGCATCACCGGGGCGGCGCCGGGCTCGCTCGTCCGCAAGCTGCTGGCGACGATCACCGGCGTGTCGGCGAAGCGATCGTTGCCGCGGTTCGCCGGGGAACGGTTCTCCGGGTGGTTCGCACGGCGCACGGGCGACCTCGGCGGTCGATCCCGTCAGCGTGTCACCGTGTTCCCGACCTGCATCGTGGAGTACCAGGACGTCGAGGTCGGTCGCGACCTCGTGCAGGTGTACGAACACAACGGGATCGAGTGCACGTTGTCGACGGCTCGCTGCTGCGGCGCGCCGTCGCTACACGCCGGCGACCTCCGACGCTTCGAACGGATCGCCGACGCGAACGTTCGCACCCTCGCCGCCGAGATCCGTTCGAACGGTGGCGATGTCGTCGTGCCCCAGCCCTCGTGTGCTCGCGTGCTGTGTCAGGACTACCCGCGCTACTGCAGCACGGAGCGTCGTGCGGATGCGCTGCTCCTCGTCGAGCACACCTTCGATGCGTCGGCGTACCTCGTGTGGTCGCATGTGAGCGGAACCGTCCCGCTCGGCACCGAGTTCGTCGGGAAGGTGCCCGACCACATCGTTCACGTCACGGACCCGAGGTCCGCATCACGGTCCACCCGATCGACGGGCTCGTCGGGGGCGTCAGGCCCAGTGATCGACGACCTCTTGGCGCTGACCGGTGCGACGGTGACCACGGTCGATCGGTCGTCCGGTGTCGACGGCCTGTGGGGCCTGCGCCACGGCACCGAAGCGGTCGCGGTGCCGATCGCGCAACGACTGGCGACGACACTCGCCGCCGAGATCGAGCGACTCGACGATGGCGACGAGGGGTCGGGCTCCGGCGACACCGTGATCGTCGGCGACTCCAGCCTGGCCAACACCGTCATCGCCGAGCAGGTCGGCGACCGGCCGCTGCACCCGCTCAGCCTGATGCGCCGCGCCTACGGCCTCGACGTCGGTCCGTCGCCAGGGTGACGGCGCCCCTGAGCCGCCGGCGAGCGTGACGATGTCGCCCTCTCGAGCGATCGAGTCGACTGCCCGTACGCGTCGGACCTGGTCAGGCAACGCGCCCATCGATAACCCGCCATTCACAGATACCTCTGGAAATGACGGCTGACCCGTTCTAGTCTCCGAACCGATGGCACCCGAGCCCAAGCAGGCGAGCAGGACGAGACGAACCGGGGGAACCGTGTCAGCCCATGAACTGGAGTGGCGGATGCTCGGCGCGTGCCGAGGTCTCGACCCGACGATCTTCTATCCCGACCGCGACGACGACGCCGACGTCGCGAAGCAGGTATGCGCCGAGTGCTCGGTGCAGCAAACCTGTCTCGACTACGCCCTCGCCCAACGCGAGAAAGCCGGCGTCTGGGGCGGGGCGACCGAGCGCGATCGGCGCCGCATCCTCCGTCAGCGTCGACGCAGCGCCTGAGGCGAACCGCTTCGGTCCCGCCGCGTGGTCGGCGGTTAGCCTGCCCGGCATGACGACCACGATCGACGAGGTCGGCGGGTGGCCGGCACTGCTCACCGCGCTGCTCGACCGCAGCCATCTGACCGAGGACCAGGCGCGCGCGGCGATGACCACGATCCTCGCCGGTGACGCCACTCCGGCACAGCTGATCGCGTTCGTGGTCGCCCTCCGGGCGAAGGGCGAGAGCGCCGCCGAGCTGTCCGGGTTGCTCGACGCCGTGCTCGCGCACGCCACCCTCGTGCCCCTGTCGTCCGAGCAGCGGGCCGCCTGCGTCGACATCGTCGGCACCGGCGGCGACCAGTCGCACTCGATCAACGTGTCGACGATGGCCGCGATCGTCACCGCCGGGGCCGGCGTTCCCGTCTGCAAGCACGGAGCTCGCAGCGCCTCGTCGAAGTGCGGCACCGCCGACGTGTTCGAGGCGCTGGGCGTCGCGATCGAACTGCCGCCCGAGGGCGTCGCCCACTGCATCGCCGAGTCGGGCATGGGCTTCTGTTTCGCCCCCTCGTTCCATCCGGCGTTCCGGTTCGCCGGACCGTCCCGACGCGAGATCGGCATCCCGACGGTGTTCAACCTGCTCGGCCCGATGGCGAACCCGGGGCGTGTCAGGCGGCAGGTGATCGGCGTCGCCAACGCGTCGTTCGCCGAGCGCATGGTCGAGACCCTCCGTTCGCACGGATCGATCCACTCGTGGGTCGTCCACGGCAGTGGTCTGGACGAACTCAGCACCACCGGACCGAGCCAGGTGACCGAACTCGTCGACGGTGAGCTGCGCCATTTCCACGTCGATGCCGAAGCATTGGGCCTCGCGCCGGCGCGGTCGAACGACCTGGTCGGTGGCGACCCGGTCGAGAACGCCGCCGTCGTCCGAGCCGTGCTCAGCGGGCAACCCGGTCCGCACCGCGACATCGTGGTCCTCAACGCCGGTGCCGGTCTCGTCGTCGGTGGCGCTGCCGCCGATCTTGCCGCCGGCATCGAGATGGCGGCGAACGCGATCGACTCCGGCGCCGCAGCGACCACGCTCGACCGGCTCGTCGCCGCGTCGCAGGAGGCGGCCGGGTGAGATCGGGCCCGACCGGATGACCGACTGGTCGGTGCGGGTACCGGCGTCGTCGGCGAACCTCGGAGCAGGGTTCGACGTGTTGGGTCTCGCGCTCACGCTCCACGCCGAACTCGGTGTCGGTCCACCGCCCGACGGCGCACGGATCGCCGAGCCGAGCCATCCCGCTTCGGTCGCGTTCGGGCGCGCCGGGGGTAGCGGCTCGCTGTGGGTGAAGTCACCCATCCCGATGGGTCGCGGGATGGGGTTCTCGGGGGCCGTGCGCGTCGGCGGGTGCGCGGTCGCCGCCGTCCAACGTCACGGCCCGGCCGCGCTCGACGACCCGACCGTGCTCGCCGAGATCTGTGCGACCGCTACCGAGCTCGAGGGGCACGCCGACAACGTGGCCCCGTCGATCTACGGCGGCATCGTCGTCTGTGCCGACGATCACGTGCAGCCGGTCCCGCTCGGGTTCGAGCCGGCGATCGTGGTGTGGGTGCCCGACGGCACGACCACGTCGACCGACCGCTCGCGGGCGACGCTCGCTGCCGAGGTGTCGCGGTCCGACGCCGTGTTCAACCTCGGACGGGTCGCTACCTTCGTCGCCGCCTGTGCGGCGGGCGACACCGCCGCGCTCCGGATGGCGACCGACGACCGGCTCCACCAGCCGACGCGACTCGCCGCCGTGCCGGAGACAGCGAGGGCCCTCGACGCCGCGCTCGATCTCGGCGCCTGGGCGGCCTGGTTGTCCGGGAGTGGTCCGACCATGGCCGCGATGTGCGACCCCGGCGACGCCAATCGCATCGCCGCCGGTCTCCCCGACACCGGCCACACCAAGATGCTCGCCGTCGACCACGACGGCGTCACCTGCTGCATCTGACCATCCTGATCAAGCAGCCAGGCGGAGGTCCGGTGGGGACGCGAGTGGGAAACGCCACTCGCCGCTGCACGTCGTGATCTCGAGACGGTGGGCGTGCTTGTCGAAGTACTTGGCGAGGACCAACGTCTCGTCGACGTGACGGCGGGGGAGCGGGCGACCGGCCGCTACCGCGTCGGGGGCGTCGACCGGGAGGGCGCGCCCGGCCGTCCCGTCGACCACGACGTCGACCAGGCGGCCGTACTCGATCACCCACGAGCGGTCGCCGTCTCGCACCACGCAGCGACCGGCAGCGCGAAGGACGTCGGTGAGTTGTTGTCGACGCACGGCCCCGAGCAGTGCCGACAACCGGTCGCGGACCATCGCCGCTTCCTCGAACCGCTGTGCCGCGGCGAGTTCGGTCATGCGCGACGTGAGGTGCGCCACCGCCGGCTGGGTGTCGCCGTCGAAGATCCGGATCACGGCTCGCACCGCGGCGTCGTAGCGCTCGCGATCGGCGTCACCCGCACATGGGCACATCGCCACGCCGAGCTGTGCCGAGCTGCACGGTACGGCGTCAGGTGCGGGCACGTGCTTGGCCGACAGTCGGGTCGAACATCGCCGCAGCGGCACGACCGACTGGAGCGCCTCGACCACCAGTGCCGCCATCTTGCGCGACGGCAGCGGGCCGAGGTGGGCGCCCGTCGCACCCGGGTCCTTGACGACCGACAGCCGCGGCCACGGCGAGTCGGCGTCGAGTCGGACGTAGCAGTACTTGTCGGCCCGCGTCCCGGCCCGGTTGTAGCGCGGCAGGAGGCGGGCGATCAGGCGCGACTCGATCACCTCGGCCGTCAGCGGGTCGGGCAGTTCGAGATGGCGGACGGTCTGCATCTCGCGCAGCATCGGGCCGATGCGACGTCGGTCGTCGCGCCCGAAGTAGCTGCGGACCCGCTGGCGGAGGTTGGTCGCCTTGCCGACGTAGAGGATCTCGTCGCGGTGACCGCAGAACAGGTACACCCCGGGGGTGCGGGGGAGCGACGTCGTCATCGTGAGTTTCCGGGCCTGGGGATGGCCGGCCAGCTTGGCGACCGACGTCAGGTCGTCGAGTCCCAGCACGCCGAGGCCGGCGGCCCGTTCGAGCAGCAAGTGGAGCAGATCGGTGGTGGCGAGTGCGTCGTCGAGGGCGCGGTGGGTCGGCGTGTGATCGAGCCGGAGTCGGGAGGCGAGGGTCGACAGCTTGCAGTTCGGGACCTCGTCGCGCAGCATCCGTCGGGCCAGGGCGGCCGTGTCGACGACCGTCGGCTCGTACGCGCCGCGGCCGTCGCGCTCGAACGCCGCCCGGAGGAAGCCGAGGTCGAACGACGCGTTGTGGGCGACGAACACCGAGTCGCCGAGGAAGTCGCGCAAGGTGCCGAGCACGGTCTCGATCCGGGGTGCGGTACGCACCACGGCGTCGGTGAGGCCGGTGAGCACCGTGATCTGGGGTGGGATGGCGCGGCCGGGGTTGACGAGCGTGTGGAACGTGCCGAGGCACTCACCGCCGCGCACCTTGACGACGCCGACCTCGGTGATCATGTCGTCGGTCCGGCTGCCGCCGGTCGTCTCCAAGTCGAGCACGCAGAACGTCACCTCGTGCAACGGCGTGCCCAGGTCGTCGAAACTGCGCTGCCCGAGGATCGGTCGCACCGTCATCGTTCGGCCGCCGGCATCATCGGAACTCCGGCATCATCGGAACTCCGGCATTATCGATCTCCCAACGTGATCATGGCGGCAGATCCAATCACGAACAGGTGTTCGCGTCAAGAACGCTTGTTCGATGCGACTCGTGGGCGTCGTCCGGGACCGTCGACGGTGGGGTGGCGATCCGTCCCCGGGCCACCGGATCGTCAGCGGTACAGTGGACCAATGGAGCGCCCTGTCGTCGAACCCCGTCACCTGCGCTCCGCGATCGAGTACGCCGTGCTGATGGCGCGCGAGGGTCAGAAGTTCAAGCCACCGCTCGCGTATCCGGCACCGCTCAAGCGTTACTTCGACACCGACCGCATCCCGTCATCGGTGCTCGCCACGTTGGCGCGGGCGATCGACGGCGACGACACGTTCCGGAAGCGGATCGCGAAGGGCGCCGTGCCCGAGCTGGTCGACGAGCTCGGCCGCGCCTGGTTGTCGCGTCCGGTCGGCTGGTCCGACGAGGTCGCCCGGCTCGCCGCGGCGGCCGACGCCGCCGCCGAGGAGGCATCGGCCGCCAAGGCGCTCAAGCGCGCCGAGAAGCGACGGGCTGCGGCCGAGCAGGTGGCCGCACGGACACGCGCCGAACTGGTGGTGCTCGAGACGTCGGTCGCCGAACGTGACGAGGTGATCGAGGGGCTCCGGTCCGACCTGGTCAAGCTCCGCGACGAGATCGACGGCATCCGCGCCGAACTGATCGACACCCGCAACGAGGCGCGCCACGCCCGCGACCGCGAGGCCGCCGCCGTCGCCAAGCTCGCAGATGCCGAGGCGCAGCGCAGTGCCGCCGTCGCGGCGCAGGGTTCGGCTGAAAACGTCCGCGACGAGGTCCTCGCCGATCGGGCGGCGCTGGCGGCCGAGCGATCCGAGCTGGCGCGGCTGGCCGCTCACGCCGAGTCGCTCGCGTCCCAGCTGGCCGCGTTGGCCGCCCCGCCGACCGCCGGCCAGCCGACGTCGGTCGCGCGCAAGCCGTTGCCGATGCCGGGAGGCGTGATGGGCGACTCCGAGGCAGCCGCGGAGTACCTGCTGCGCTCCGGTGCGTCGGTACTCATCGACGGGTACAACGTCGCCAAGCTGGCGTGGCCGAAGCTCGATCTCGAAGGACAGCGGGTCGTGCTGCTCGACGCGGTCGAGAATCTCGCTCGCCGCTACGGCAGTGACATCACCGTGGTGTTCGACGGTGCCGACGTCGTCGGAGCGTCCGCCGATCAACGCCGGGTGGCCCGCGTCGTCTACTCGCCGGCCGGGGTGATCGCTGACGACGTCATCCGTGACGAGGTTCGTCGCCTACCGCCGACACGCCAGGTCGTCGTCGTGACCAACGATCAGGCCATCGTGCGCGACGTTCGAGCGATGGGCGCCAACACCCTCTCGAGCGACCAGCTCCACACCCTCATGCGCTGACCCGGGCCCCAGCTCGGGCCCGAACGCCACGCCGGACTCCTGGTCGATTAAATCGCCTGTGCGTCCACCGGTGGACACCCAGTGGATTTAATCGCCTGTGTGTCCGGGTGTCCGGGTGTCCGGGTGTCCGGGTGCGTCGGGGGCGGGGGCGTGTCAGCGGCGGAGGAGGTCGGCGCGCTGGGACTCGAGGGCGGTGGTCTGGGCGGCGGCGGCGTCGGCGGCGGGCGTCAGTTCGGTGATCAACTCGTCGACGCTCGCGGCCGCTCGGCGGAGCTCGGCGGAGGACGAGGCGATGCGGTCGTGCACCATCAGGTCGCTGAAGGTGTTGTCGAACCAGACGTCCCAGGTGCCGAGCGCGCTCGACGGCATGCGGATGTTCGGTCGGTGCACGTCGTCGGGGTTGCCGGAGCCGCCGGAGCCGCCGAGGTCGGCGAGTTCGGATCGCAGCGACAGGAGTGCTGCGTGCGCCTCCGCGACCGGGACGACGGTTGCGTCGAGCGCGTCGTGCTTGGCCGTGCCGGCCACGTCGCCGCCGAACCGAAGCGAGCCGTGGCGGAAGCCGCCGCTGCGGTCGGAGACGACGTCGACCACCGACCAGCCGGAGGCGGTGCCGAACCGCTCGATGGCGGTCTCGAGCGCGCCGGTGGCCCGCAGCGCTGACGAGACCACCGCCCGGAGGTCGTCGCGCACCCGTCGGGTCACGGCGAGTTCGTCGTCGATCGAGGCCAGTCGGCGGGAACGGTCGCCGCCGCCCTCGGCGATCGACGCGGCACGAGCCGCCGTGGCGGCGTCGAGCCGGTCGCGCGCTGCGTCGAGGCCGGCCGCGGTCTCGCGTGCCGAGGCGAACTCCGTCGAGAGCCGCTGCATCGCCCGCTCGTGGGCGGCCAGCTCGGACGTGAGCGCTGCAACTTCAGGCGTGGGTGGTGCGCTCGGGTCGGGGCGGCGCCCGAGGAGCCGGGCGATGAACGAGGTCGACGAGAGCTTGCTGCGCCGGCGGGTCTCGTCGAGTCGACGACGGAGCAGCTGGCAGGTCTCCTGTTCGGCGCTCAGTTCACCGTGCAGCACGGTCGCCCGGGAGCGCGCCCACTCGCACTCGGCAACGGCCGCTTCGGCGGCGAGGAACTCGTCGAGGTCCATCGTCGCGTCCCGGCCGTTCCAGGATCAGCCGTTCCGGGATCAGCCGCTGCGGGCGGCCCGCTTGGCGTTCTTGGCGAGGCGCTTGGCCGTGCGGCCGATCGGTTCGAGGTGGCGGTGGTCGAGGTCGCCGAGCTCGCCGCCGTTGTCGAACAGCACGCGGTAGCGCATCCAGTTGAACCCGTTGGCGAGGATGACCTTGCCCTCGGTGCCGGCGGGAACGAGTGGGCGTTCCGGGGACGGCAGGTCGGACGTCGCACGCACCTTGTCGCCCAGCTTCAGGTCGAGTTGGCCCTCGTGGGGCGTGGCGAGGGAGTGTGGCTTCCAGAACTGCACGGCGACATTCTGCCGGATCGGAGGCTCCCGATGCACGTCCCGGTGACCGGCCGCAGCGGGAACGGCGGCGGGCGAGCCGGGGTGGGGTGCGCGCCGGTAGGGTTTTCGACCTGTGAAATCTTCGGTTGAAACCCTCGAGGGGAACAAGGTCAAGGTCTACGTCGAGGTCGACGAGGCGGAATTCGACAAGGACATCGACGCTGCGTTCAAGACGATCGCACACGAGGTCAAGCTGCCCGGCTTCCGGAACGGCAAGGTGCCGCGACGGGTGCTCGAAGCCCGCATCGGTCTCGGACCGGCTCGGGAACAGGCGCTTCGCGACTCGATCCCGCAGTACCTCGGCAAGGCGGTGCGTGAGCACGATGTCGATCTCGTCGCCACCCCCGACGTCGAGATCACCGGCGGCCAGGAGAGCGGCGTCGTCGAGTTCGAGGCCGAGTGCGAGGTCCGCCCCGTCATCGAGGTGCCGGGCTACGCCGGCCTGCGCATCGAGCTCGATTCGCCGCAACCGAGCGACGACGACGTCGAGTCGGCCAAGCAGGACGACCTGAAGGCACACGGCGGCCTCGCCGACGTCGATCGCCCCGCCCAGGCGGGCGACTTCCTGACCCTCGACCTCGCGGCGACCCGCGACGGCGAGGAGGTCATGGGGCTCAACACCGAGGACTGGTCGTACGAACTCGGTCAGGGTTGGGTCGCCGACGACTTCGACAGCCAGATCGAGGGCGCCGCCGCCGGCGACACCCTCACCTTCACCACGACGCCGAAGGGCACCGAGGAACCGGCCGACTTCACCGTGACGGTCAAGGCCGTTCAAGCGCTCGAGCTCCCCGAGCCCACCGACGAGTGGGTGTCGGAGAACACGGGTGAGTTCGACACCGTCGAGGAGTGGGAGACGTCGATCCGCGAGCGCCTCGTCGAGCAGCAGCTCGGCGCCGTGCGCGGCCAGGTGATGGGCCAGCTGACCGAGTCGCTCGTGAAGCTGGTCGACGTCGAGGCCCCCGAATCGATGGTCCGCAGCGAGATGCAGAGCCAGCTGCAGAACATGTTCCGTCAGCTCCAGATGAACGGGATCGATCCCGAAGCGTGGCTGTCGGCGACCGGCCAAGGCGTCGAGGAGATGCTCGAGGGCACTCGCCCGCAGGCCGAGCAGGCCGTCAAGGCCGACCTGGCGCTCCGCGCCGTCGCCGTGGCCGAGGGGCTCGAGGCGACCGATGCCGACGTCGAGATGGAGTACGCCCGGATGGCGATGCAGTACGGCCAGAAGGCCAAAGACATCCGTCGCGCCTACGAGCAGAACGACGCCGTCCCCGAGCTGATCGCCCAGATCCGCAAGTCGAAGGCGATGGACTGGCTGCTCCACCACGTCGAGATGGTCGACCACGAGGGGAACGAGATCGATCGTGACCTCGTCCTCGGCCATACTCATGACGACGACGAAGATCACGACCACGACCACGGGCACGAGCACGAGCACGAGCACGAATCGGTCGACGACACCGAAGACGACACCGAAAGCGAGTGACCATGGAACTCCGCGACACCCTCACGGCCCAGAACTATCTGGTGCCGAACGTCGTCGAGACGACGAGCCGCGGCGAGCGGGCGTACGACCTGTACAGCCGTCTGCTGAAGGACAACATCATCTTCCTGCAGACGCCGATCGACGACCAGATCGCGTCGTTGCTGTGCGCACAGCTGGTCCACCTCGAGTCCGAGAACCCCGAGAAGGACATCAACATCTACATCAACAGCCCCGGTGGTGACATCACGGCGCTGTTCGCGATCTACGACACGATGCAGTTCGTCCGCAACGACATCGCGACGATCTGTCTCGGTCAGGCGGCGTCGGCAGCTGCGGTGCTGCTGGCCGCCGGTACCAAGGGCAAGCGACTGGCGCTCCCGCACAGCCGCATCCTGCTCCACCAGCCGTACGGGCAGGTCGGCTACGGCCAGGTCACCGACCTGGAGCTCGCCGCCAACGAGATCCTGCGGATGCGAGAGTTGCTCGAGAAGATCCTCGCCGACCACACGGGTCAGCCGATCGAGAAGGTCCACACCGACACCGACCGTGACTTCGTGCTGGAGGCCGACGCGGCGCTCGAATATGGCATCATCGACGCGGTCATCTCGTCGCGGGACACAGTCGACGTCAACTCCGCCATTCGTTGATTGCCGCCACCCGGTGTGTCGGGTCGCTAAGGTCGACGGTTCAGACATCGCTCCGGTGTGACGATGTCGTCGTGAAGTCCTCGTGAACGAAACCCAGTCGGAAAGGAGCGGCACGGATGGCGAAATTCGGTGACACCGGCGAGCTGCTCAAGTGCTCGTTCTGCGGCAAATCGCAGAAGCAGGTCAAGAAGCTGATCGCCGGACCAGGCGTCTACATCTGTGACGAATGCATCGATCTCTGCAACGAGATCATCGAAGAGGAGCTCACCGAGACCGATGAGCTCTCGTTCGATCAGCTGCCCAATCCGCGTGAGATCCGGGCCTTCCTCGACGACTACGTCGTCGGTCAGGAGGACGCCAAGAAGATCCTCGCCGTGTCGGTGTACAACCACTACCGGCGCATCCAGTACCAGCAGCAGAGCGGCATCGGCCGTCGCGACGACGTCGAGCTGCAGAAGTCGAACATCCTCATGCTCGGCCCGACCGGCTGCGGCAAGACCCACCTCGCGCAAACGCTGGCGCGCATGCTCGACGTGCCATTCGCCGTCGCCGACGCAACGGCGCTCACCGAGGCGGGGTACGTCGGCGAAGACGTCGAGAACATCCTGCTCAAGCTGATCCAGGCCGCCGACTTCGACACCAAGCGCGCCGAGACCGGCATCGTCTACATCGACGAGATCGACAAGGTGGCGCGCAAGAGCGAGAACCCGTCGATCACCCGTGACGTCTCCGGCGAAGGCGTCCAGCAGGCTCTGCTCAAGATCCTCGAAGGGACCCAGGCGTCGGTGCCGCCCCAGGGCGGCCGCAAGCACCCGCACCAAGAGTTCATCACGATCGACACCACGAACGTGCTGTTCATCCTCGGCGGTGCGTTCGCGGGGCTCGAGCAGATCATCGAGCAGCGCATCGGCCAGCAGGGGGTCGGGTTCAACGCGACCGTCAAGTCGAAGACCGACCGCGATCCCGGCGAGCTGTTCGCACGGGTGCTGCCCGAAGACCTCGTCAAGTTCGGCATGATCCCCGAGTTCATCGGTCGCCTGCCGATGGTCGGCGTCGTCCGGTCGCTCGACCGCGAAGCGCTCATGCAGATCCTGACCGAGCCGAAGAACGCCCTCGTCAAGCAGTACGAGAAGGTGTTCGGCTTCGAAGATGTCGAGCTCGAGTTCACCGCCGACGGCCTCGAGGCGGTCGCCGACCTCGCCATCTTGCGCGGCACGGGCGCCCGCGGGTTGCGTGCCATCCTCGAAGAGGTGCTGCTCAACACGATGTACGAGCTGCCGGGTCGCGACGACGTCAGCAAGGTCGTCATCGACGCCGACACCGTGCGCGACAAGACCAACCCCACGCTGGTACCGCGCAAGAGCTCGTCGAGTCGTCCTCGCCGCGCCGCCAGCTGACCCCCCGACCGGAGCTGCTCCATGGACTACGAGTCCGCCCTCGCGTATCTCGACGAGCACGCGTCGTACGACAAGACCGGTCGAGTCGACAGCCCGTCGATCGAGCCGATCTCGCGACTCAGTTCGGCGATGGGCGACCCCCATCTCGCCCAGCCGGTCATCCACGTGACGGGCACGAACGGCAAGGGGTCGACCGTCCAGATGATCAGTCGGCTGCTGATGGCGCAGGGCCTGACGGTCGGCACGTACACGAGTCCGCACCTCGAGCGGGTCAACGAGCGCATCAAGCGCAACGGTGAGCCGATCAGCGACGAGGAGTTCGGCGAGGTCATCGCCGGCATCGCCGACATGGAGGCGATCACCGGGGTACGTCCGACGTACTTCGAGGCGGTGACCGCCGCCGCGTTCCGCTGGTTCGCCGACGTCGCCGTCGACGTCGCGGTGATCGAGGTCGGGATGCTCGGACGGTGGGACGCGACCAACATCGTCCAGGCGCAGGTCGCGGTCGTGACCAACATCGCCCTCGACCACACCGAGTTCGCCGGGCCGACCACGACCGACATCGCTCGCGAGAAAGCCGGCATCATCAAGCCAGGCAGTGCCGCGATCGTCGGCGAGACGGCATCCCACCTCGTCCAGATCTTCCGCGAGGAAGGTGCCGCTACGACGCTGGTGCGCGGCGACGACTTCGAGACGGTCGACAACTCACTCGCGATCGGCGGGCGGGCGCTCGACCTGCGCACGCCGACCACGATCTACCACGACGTCTTCCTCCCACTGCACGGTGCCCACCAGGGCGACAACGCCGCCGTCGCGTTGGCGGCGGTCGAGACGTTCTTCGCGGCGCCGCTCGCAGTCGACGTCGTCAACGAAGGATTCGCCAACGTCGAGATGCCCGGCCGCTTCGAGGTGCTGGGCGTGCAGCCGCTGACGATCATCGACGGCGCCCACAACCCGCCCGGCGCCGACGTGTGCGCCGGCGTGTTCTTCGACGACTTCCATCCGGAGGGCCGTCGCATCCTGATCGTCGGCACGCTGCGGGACCCCGGTGAGATGCTCGCGGCGCTCCGAGCCGACGAGTTCGACGTGGTGCACGCCTGTACCGCGCCGTCCCCGCGGGGGGTTCCCGGCGCCGAGGTCGCCAAGGCCGCTCGCGCCCTCGGGTGCGACGAGGTCTACGTGTACGACGACGTCGAGTCGGCGTGCAAGGGCGCGCTGCGGTCCGCCGACGCCGACGACGCGATCCTCGCGTGCGGCAGCATCTACGTCGCCGGTGCCGCCCGCGAACCGCTGCGCCACTTCGCCAACTGATCGTCAGCCGGCGAGGGCCTTGGTGAGCGTCTCGCCCGCGAGAGCGACGGAGTCGGGGTCGTGGTCGAACGGCATGTTGACGATGAGCGAGTCGAGACCGAGCCCCATGAGGCGCCGGACCTGGTCGGCCACCTGGTCGGGCTCGCCCCAGATCACGCGTCCGAGCGTCGCTTCGGCGGCGGTGCGATCGGCGAACACGTCGTCGGGGTCGAGGCCCAGCGCCTGGACGTAGGGGAGCACCTGCCGGCGCGCCGCCTGCTCGGTGTCGGCGATCGCCAGGAAGCCGAGCGTCGACACGGTGATGTCGGAGCGGGACCGTCCGAGGTCGTCGAGATGCCCCTGGAGCGCTTCGAGCTTGGACGGGATCTCGGCGAAGTTGCAGATCGCGTTCAGTTCGTCGGCGTACTCGGCGGCGAGGCGGAAGGTCTTGCGTTCCCCGGCGCCACCGATCATGACCGGGATGCGGCCGTGGATCGGTGACGGGGCGTTGTGCGCCTCGGCGATCGAGTGGTGGACGCCGTCGTACGTGCTCGTCGGTCGGGTGAACATCCGGGTCGTGATCTCGAGCGCATCGCGGAGGTGCTCGAATCGTTCGGTGATCGGCGGGAACGGGATGCCGAGGGCGTGATGCTCGACGTCGAACCATGCGGCGCCGATGCCGAGCAGGGCGCGGCCGCCCGAGATCACGTCGAGGGTCGAGAGGATCTTGGCGAGGACGGCCGGATGCCGGTACGTCACACCGGTCACCAGGGTGCCGAGTCGGGCGGATTGGGTGCGGGCGGCGAGGGCGCCGAGCAAGGTGTACGCCTCGAACATCTCGTTGTCGGTGGGACCGAGCATCGGCAGCTGGAAGAAGTGGTCCATCACGAAGATGGAGTCGAAGCCGCTCTGTTCGGCAGCGACCGCCTGATCCGCAACGGCGCCGAACAGCCGCTCGGGCGCGACGCCGTCGTAGGTGAAGTTGGGGATCTGGAGACCGAGGCGGGTGGTGGGGCGAGGGATGCGATTGGGTTCGATCATGATTGACACTATAGATGATCGAACAGTTCGATGATCGCCCGTTCGCATAGATTGTCGTCATGTCGCCTGAGAGGCCGCGCACCAACACGTCCGTCGATCCGGTCGGGGACCGGCTCGTGGCGTTGGCCGACGACGCGGTGCTGGGCTCGACCGGCTACCTCCTCCTGAAGGCCGGCATCCACGTCGGTAACGAGATCGAACAGGCGATGCGCGAGCTCGGTCTGTCGATGCGCGATCTGCTCGTGCTGAGCTTCGTCGCCTGCCTCGAGGGGTTGTCACAACAGGAACTCAGCGATCGCCTCGCGCTCGATCCGACGTTGGTCGTCGGCCTCGTCGACGGCTTGGAGGAACGCGATCTCGTCCGGCGCGCGAAAGACCCCGACGACCGACGTCGCAACATGCTCGTGCTCACGCCGGCCGGCGAGCGGGTCCGGACGGACGCGATCGAAGCCGCGACCGCAGTGCAGGAGGAGTACCTCGCTCCGTTGACGAACGAACAACGGACCGTCCTGCGTTCGATGCTGTTCGACGTGATGGCGCCACGACTTCCCTGGCTCCGCCCGGCGTGAGCCCGAGGGGCACGCCCGGGCGTCTCCGTCGTCCTACTCCGTCAGGCCGAGGAGGGTGAGCAGTCCGACGATCACGAGCGCCCAACCGACGGGCGCGCCGAACAGGGCCGCCGCCGCCAGTCGGGCGGGGAGGGGGCGCACAGTGTCCTCGCCGACGAGCACGTAGCGGATGGCATACCCGGGCCAGGTCTGGGTGTCGTTGTCGTCGGTCGACTCGGCCGCGCTCGGCGCGACGATCGTCCACACGAGGACGGCGACCGTCGGGATCAGCCAGACCTGGACCCGCACGAACGTCGACAGGTCGACCGCGGACTCGATCCACCAGAGGCCGAGCATGATCGCCATGCCGACGACGAGCACGACGACGAACGTGAACACCGCTGCGCGGTGGCGGCGCTCGGGTGTGGTGCGGTACCGCCAGCGGGGCGGAGCGATCATCCGGTCGGGCACGGACTCGTCGCGTGGCACCGGTTCACGCACGACGCTCTCCCGTTTCCATGCCGCGACGGTAGCTCGCCGCTGAAGTCCACCTGAGGACGACGGGCGGCGGTCACCGTCGATAACGCGATTGTTCGCAGGCCGGGGCGGGTCGCGATCCGGGTAGCCTCGGAGGCCATGTCTGATCGCACCCTGGTCCTGCTCAAGCCCGACACGGTCGAGCGCAAGCTCGTCGGCGAAGTCGTGTCGCGCTTCGAGGCCAAGCACCTCGACATCGTCGCGATGGAACTCCGTCAGCTCGACGCCGACACGCTCGCCCGCCACTACGAGGAGCACGTCGGCAAGGGCTTCTACGACGATCTGGTCGCCTTCATGTCGCGCGGCCCCGTCGTCGCAATGGTCGTGGAGGGTCCCGAAGACACCTGGGAAGTCGTGCGCAAGATGATGGGCGCGACCAACCCGCGCACCGCCGAACCCGGCACGATCCGCGGCGATCTCGGCATCTTGTTCACCGAGAACCTGGTCCACGGCTCCGACAGCCTCGCCAGCGCCGAGCGCGAGATCGGCATCTTCTTCCCGAACTTGTAACCTCGGGAGGTCGCGCGAGACTGGACTGCGCGACCTGGACAACGCCGTTCAGACGTCGATGCAGGAGAGGAGGTCGTCGAAATGGCACGTGGGAACCCGCTCGGATTGGGTCGCGACCTCGCGATCGACCTCGGCACCGCCAACACGTTGATCTACGCGCGCGGGCAGGGCATCGTCCTCGACGAACCGTCGGTGGTGGCGATCAACGTGAACGACGGCCGCCCGGTCGCCGTCGGCCTCGAGGCCAAGCGCATGATGGGTCGCACGCCCAACCACATCAAGGCGATCCGGCCGCTGAAAGACGGCGTGATCGCCGACTTCGAAGTGTGCGAGAAGATGCTGCGCTACTTCATCCAGAAGGTCCATGGCAGCAAGTGGTCCAAGCCGCGCATGGTGATCTGCGTCCCGTCCGGCATCACCGGCGTCGAACAACGCGCCGTGCAGGACGCGGCCGAGTACGCCGGTGCCCGCAAGCCGGTGCACATCATCGAAGAGCCGATGGCAGCTGCGATCGGTGCCGACCTGCCGGTCCACGAGCCGAGCGGCAACATGGTGGTCGACATCGGCGGTGGCACGACCGAGGTCGCCGTCATCTCGCTCGGCGGCATCGTGACCGCCCAGTCGGTTCGGGTCGCGGGCGACGAACTCGACGACGCGATCATGCAGTACGTCAAGAAGGAGTACTCGCTCGCGATCGGCGACCGCACCGCCGAGGAGATCAAGATCCAGATGGGCTCGGCGTGGCCGATGGAAGAAGAACTCACCGCCGACATCCGCGGACGCGACCTGGTTTCGGGTCTGCCGCGCACGATCCAGCTGACGACCGAGCACGTGCGCGAAGCCCTCGCGGAGCCGGTTGGCGCGATCATCGACGCCGTGAAGACGACACTCGACAAGACTCCGCCCGAGCTGGCCGCCGACATCATGGAAGACGGCATCATGCTCACCGGCGGTGGCGCGCTGCTCGGTGGTCTCGAGCAACGCCTGGCCCACGAGACCGGCATGCCGATCCGCTCCGCCGAGGAGCCGCTGTACAGCGTGGTGATCGGATCCGGACGAGCGCTCGAGAACATCGACGCCATGCGGGGGCTGATGTCGCTCGGCGGCGACGACTGACCCCGGCAGCCCCATGGCGATCTATTCCGCCGGACGGCGCCGCACGATCCTCATCCTGCTGCTGACGTCGGTCCTGCTCATCACCCTCGACCTGCGCGGCAACGCCGTCTTCAACGGCATCCGTTCCGGGTTCGAGTACGCCTTCCGCCCGTTCGAGATCGCCGGCGAGGTCGTCGCGCGTCCGATCGACCGGGTGTGGAGCGGCATCACCGAGGTCGACGATCTCGAAGCGGAGGTCGAACGCCTCCAAGAGGTCGTCGACCGTCAGCGCCAGGCGTCGATCGCCGGCGACAACGCTCTGATCGAGAACCGCGAGCTGCGCGATCTGCTCGACATCGAGTCCGTCGCCAACTTCGATCTCGTGCAGGCGTCGATCATCGGCTCGTCGCCGAGCAACTACGACCAACGTGTCGAGATCAGCGCCGGGTCGAACGACGGTATCCGGATCGGTATGCCGGTGGTGAACTCGGCGGGCCTGGTCGGCCGTATCACCCAGGTGAATCCGACGACCGCGGTCGTGATGCTCGCGACCGATCAGCAGTACCACGTGCAGGTGAAGGTCGTCGCGGAGATCCCGGCGGCGGACTTCGAACCGGAGCCGGTCACCACGACGCCGAGCGGCGTCCCGATCGACGAGTTGACGGGGGACAGCACGACCACCTCGACCTCGACGTCCACCACGACCACGACCACGACGTCGTCGACCTCCACGACCTCGACGACACTGCCCGACGATGCGGCAGGGCCAGGCGGGTCGACCCCAGACGATCCGGCGGCCCCGGGTGGGACGACGTCGACCACGTCCACGACGTCGACGACCTCGACGACCACGACGACGTTGCCGCCCGTGATCATCACCCGGGAGACGGGTGTCCTCGACGGTTTCGGCGGAGATCGCCTGCCGCGTGTCCGATTCATCGCCGACTCGCCCCAGTTCGGCCGGATCGCCGAAGGCGACGCCGTGCTCACCTCGGGCGGCAGCGACAGCCTGGCGCCGCCTAACATCCCGATCGGCCGGGTGGCCAACGTCATCCGGAACGCCGGGGTGGAGGGCCAGGAACTCGAGGTCGAACTCAACGCCGACCTCGATCGGCTCAACTTCCTGACGGTCGTGCTCTACCTGCCGCCCCAGGGATCATCGCTCTGACATGCTGGCGGCGCTGCTCCACAGTCCGCTGCCGCGGCTGATCCCGATCGGGATGATCCTGCTCGCGTTGCAGAAGACGCTGTTCGTTGACCTGCAACCGTTCGGCGTCATCTTGCAGCTCGTGCTGGCGTTCGCCGCCTCGGCCGGGGCGGCGGGTGGCTCGGAGCGCGGCGCGTTGGCCGGGTTCGTGCTCGGGATCATGTTCGACCTCGCCATCGGCACACCGCTCGGGTCGTCGTCGATCGCGATGGGCCTCGCCGCCTGGGTCGCCGGCACGGTCCATCTGATCCGGATCGACGCCACCTGGTGGATCTCGGCGATCTTCGTGGGCGTCGGCGCCGCGGTCGGTGAGACGTCGGTGCCCGTCATCCGGAGGTTCATCGGCGAGGAGGACGCATTCGTCCCGGAGATGTGGACGATCGTGCCGGTGGTGGCGGTCTCGTCCGCGGTCATGAGCATCGCGTTCGTTCCACTGGCGCGCTGGTCGCTCGGACTCGCGCGGCCCGAGTGGAAGGTGCCGGCCGATGCCTGACCGGTGCGGGCCTGCGACGAGCCTGCCTGAGACTTGGATGAGTGTCACAGCGACGTGGCCCGCCGGCGCGACGCGCGTTCCGTCGGTGACGATGCGAGGATGGTGGGATGGCGATTGATCGACGCGCCGCGCGCCTGGGCGTCCTCGCCCTCGTCGGCCTGGGCCTGTTCTCGTTGCTCGGGGTGCGCCTCTGGTTCCTGCAGACGGTGAAGGCCGACGAGCTGCAGGAGACGATCGAGGTGTCCCGCACCCGCACCGTGCAGCTGGCGCCCGAGCGGGGCCGCATCGTCGACGTCGAGGGTCGCATTCTCGCCGACAACGAGCGGGTGCTGTCGGTCGGCATCGACTGGGACGTCCTCCGACGGAAGTCGGAACGCACCGACATCTTCACCCGGCTGTCGGGCTGGATCGACGTACCCGTCGAGACGATGGAGGAGAACTTCGACCCGTCCGGTCGCACCGTCAACCCGTTCCTGCCGTACATCGTCCGTGAGGACATCGACGAACCGACCGCCATCGCGATCTTGGAGCGGGCCGAGGACTTCCCGGGCGTGTCGGTCGAGACGAGCTGGAAGCGCGAGTACCCGTACGGTCAGCACGCAGCGCACATCGTCGGCTACATGGGTGCGATCACCGAGACACAGGTCGACGACTTTCGCGACGCCGGATACCTGCTCGACGAGCGGGTCGGGCAGTTCGGCGTCGAGCGCAGCATGGAGCAGGTGCTGCACGGTTCGTGGGGCTACCGCGTCATCGAGGTCGACGCCGCCAATCGGCCCGTCCGCATCCTCGAAGAAGTGCCGCCGATCAACGGCTTCGATGTCCAGCTCACGATCGATCTGGAGGCCCAGCAGTACCTCGAACAGTCGCTCGAGACCACGCTCAAGGCGCGACGCGGTCAGAGCGCCGACAACCCGATCGTGACCAAGCCGGACGGCACCCGCGAGCGGATGGACCCCGAACTGCCCGAGCGGGTGGACTACAAGGCGCCGGCGGCCTCCGGCGTGATCATGGACTACACCACCGGCGAGGTCCTCGCCATGGCGAGCTACCCGGGCTTCGACAACCGCTGGTTCGAAGCCGGCATCTCCGGTGACAAGTTCCAGGAGGTCTTCCCGATCACGGAGGATCCCGACAAGTCGATCCTGGTGAACCGAGCGGTGCAGGGCCGATACAACCTCGGCTCGACCTTCAAACCGTTCACCGCCTACGGCGCGTTGAACACCGGACTGCTCTCCGCCGGCGACGTCTACCTCGATCAGGGTCGCTACACCCTGAGCGACGAGTCGGTGTCGTCGGACAAGTGCACCTCCGGACTGGTCAAGTGCGAATACAAGAACGCCACCTGCGGCAACGGACTGCCGTGCCGGTACGGCAGCGTCAACGTCGAGAGTGCGCTCGCCGTGTCGTCCGACACGTTCTTCTACCGCATCGGCGAAGAGATCATGCTGCGCAACGACTACCAGCCCGTGCTGCAGAACCAGGTGCGGTTGTTCGGGTTCGGCGACGACACCGGCATCGAGCTGCCGTTCGAGTTCGACGGCACCGTGCCCGACGCCGAACTCAAGCGCATCTACGCCGAGCGAGGGGTGATCTCGGAGTCGGAGGGACAGGACTACTACGTCGGCGACAATGTGCAGCTCGCGATCGGTCAGGGTCTGCTGTCGGCGACCCCGCTCCAGCTCACGACCGGCTATGCCACGTTCGCCAACGGTGGCTTCGTGTTGAAGCCGACGATCGTCAAGGCGATCTGGAATCCGGGCCTCCCCGACAGTGAGGAGGTCGGGTTCGTCGACTTCTCGCGAGGCACGGTGTTCGAGGACCGCAGCGAACCGGAACTGATCCGGCAGGTCCCGATGCCGGAGGACATCCGAGGTCCCATCGTGCGTGGTCTCGAACGCGTGATCTGTCCACAGCAGGGCTGCGGTGTCGACAGCGACTTCTACCACAAGACCACGGGCGAGTGGTTGTTCTACGACTACCCGTCCGATGCGATCCCACTCGCCGGCAAGACCGGCACCGCACAGGGCTTCGGCAACTACCCCTGGAACGACTCGTCGGCGTTCGCGGCGTTCAGCACCGACGAGTCGCGCCCGTGGGTGGTCAGCGCCTACATGGAGAAGGCCGGCTACGGGTCGCAGGCCGCGGCACCCGTCGTGAAGTGCAACTTCCTGGCGTTGTCGGGGCTGCTCGAGATGGATCCGGTCCAGCTCGCCGAGCCACTCGACCTCGACTCCACCCTCGCCGCTGAGCCGCAGCAGATGCCCGACGCCGACCAGCCGGGCGGGCCGGCGTGCTGGAGCTCCCGGTTCGACAACGGCGTGCTGACGGACCCGCAGGGCACCGAGTAGGGCGATGGCGCTCGGCTTCTTCGTCCGCAAGCCCGACAGCGGGCTCGGCAACATCCGGTCGAGCCCGGCCGACCCGTACCGCAACATCGACTGGGTGCTGATGACCACCCAGGGGATCTTGACGATCCTGGGCTGCTTCGTCGTCTACTCCGCTTCGTGGACCCGGATCGAGGGCGATCCGTACGCGTTCGTCACCCGCCAGGTCGTGTTCGCGATCGCGGCCTCGGTGGTGATGGTCGTCGTGATGTCGCTCGACTACGAGTTCTTCAAGGAGCGGGCTGCGCTGCTGTACAGCATCACGATCGCGCTGCTGGTCCTGTTGCTCGTCATGAGCGTCGTGCTGCCGTCCCAGAGCGACATCTCGTTCGACCTCGGGCCGATCAACTTCCAGCCGGCCGAGTTCGCCAAGTTCACCACCCTGATCGCACTGGCCTCCTACCTGGCCGAGGAGCGCAGCGACGAGGTGAGCTACCCCCGATTCCTCGGCGGTCTGATCCTCGTCGGACTGCCGGCGGTGCTGATCATCCTGCAGCCCGACCTCGGGTCGGCGTCGGTGATCATCTCGATCGCGATGGGCGTGCTGCTGGTCGCCGGCGCCAAGGCGCGCTACATCGGCCTGATCTCGTTCCTGGCCGTGATGACCGTCGCCGGAGCGTTCGTCGGCGGGTTCGTCAACGAGTACCAGAAGGAACGCTTCCGGGTCTTCTTCGGCCAGAACACCGACGAGAACTCGATCTACCAGGTGCGCAACGCCATCCGGGCGCTCGGCACGGGTGGTGTGTTCGGCAAGGGGTGGCTCGAAGGGCAACTCACCAACGACGGCAGCGTGCCCGTCATGTGGGCCGACTTCCCGTTCGCCGCGGTCGGCGAGCAGTTCGGGCTGGTCGGATGCTTCGTCCTGCTGTTCCTGTTCATGGTGATGCTCGCCCGGATCTGGCGCATCGCGTCACTGTCGAAGGATCTGCTCGGTACGTACCTGTGCGCCGGCGTGTTCACCATGTTGCTCTGGCAGGTGTTCCAGAACGTCGGCATGACCCTCGGCATCATGCCGGTCACCGGATTACCCATGCCCTTCATCTCCTACGGCGGGTCGAGCCTGCTCAGCTACTTCGCCATGATGGGCATCGTGCAGTCCGTCCACATGCGCCGCATGCGCTGAGCGGGCCCTGGATGACGCCGATCGCGGCGTTCCGTCATGTCTGATTTCACGGACTTGCCGAGAGCGGTTCGGCAGGGTGCGGTCGACTGCGCGTAGCCGCTCGCGTGGTGGAGGCTTCAACAGTACGGGTCGGGTGTCGGAGGGGACGACGACGGAGTCGGCGTTCACGGAGATCACCCGACCCGGGATGTTGAGCATGGCTGGGACTGAATCTGCTGGCAGGTAGGCTGGGTCGCGACATGTCTACGCTGTGGCCGCGGATCGAACCGCTCCTGGCCAAGGTGCAAAAGCCAGCTCGTTACATCGGCTGCGAGGACGGTGCCACCACCCCCCGGCACGACAAGCTCGACGACGGGGACACGGTGGCCTGGTTGCTCGCCTATCCCGACACCTACGAGATCGGCCTGCCGAACCAGGGGCTCCAGATCCTCTACGAGATCCTGAACGAACGCGACGACGCCGTCGCGGAACGCACCTACGCGCCCTGGACCGATCTCCTGACCGAGATGCGGGCCGCCGAGGTCCCCCTGTTCAGCGTCGACACCCACCGCTCGGCCGCCGACTTCGACGTGCTGGCGTTCAACCTGTCGTCCGAACTCGTCTACACGAACGTGCTCGAGATGATCGACCTCGCCGGCGCCCCGGTTCACGCCGCCGACCGCGGCGACGACGACCTCGTCGTCATCGTCGGTGGCCACGCGGCGTTCAACCCCGAGCCGCTGGCCGACTTCATCGATGCTGCGGTGCTCGGTGAGGGCGAGGAGGTCGTGAGCGAGATCACCGAGGTGCTCGGCGAGTGGAAGCGTTCCGGACGCACCGACCGCGTCGACATGTTGCGTCGCCTGGCACAGGTCCCGGGTGTGTACGTGCCGTCGATGTACGAGGTCACGTACCACGACCCGACCGACGACGATCCGATCGGCGCCGTCGCTGCCGTCACGCCACGCCACCCCGACGTCCCGCCGACGGTCGACAAGCGCACCGTCGCCGACCTGGGGGAGTGGCCGTACCCGAAGACGCCGCTCGTGCCGCTCACCGAGGTCGTCCACGACCGACTCAGCGTCGAGGTCTTCCGCGGCTGCACGCGCGGCTGCCGCTTCTGTCAGGCGGGCATGATCACCCGCCCGGTGCGCGAGCGCCCCGCCGAACAGGTGCGCACGATGGTGAACGACGGCCTGCGCCGTGCCGGCTACGACGAGGTCAGCCTGACGTCGCTGAGCACCGCGGACTTCTCCGACATCGAACCGGTCGTCAAGGGCATCATCGCCGACAACGCCGCCGCCGAGAACTCGTGCGACACGCTCACGATCAGCCTCCCGTCACTGCGCGTCGACGCGTTCACGGTCGGGCTGGCCGGCGAGGTCCAGACCGGGCGTCGCAGCGGCCTCACGTTCGCCCCCGAAGGCGGCTCGTGGCGGCTCCGCAAGGTGATCAACAAGCTGATCACCGAAGAAGACCTGTACGGCGCGGTCGAGTCGGCGTTCAGCCAGGGCTGGAGCCGGATGAAGCTGTACTTCCTCACCGGACTCCCGACCGAGACCGACGAGGACACGCTCGGCATCGTCGAGCTGGCCGCCAACTGTGTACGGATCGGCAAGCAGTACACCAACCGGGCGTCGGTCACCGTCAGCCTGGGCGGGTTCGTCCCGAAGGCGCACACCCCGTTCCAGTGGTTCGGGCAGAACACCCACGAGGAGCTCCGGCGCAAGATCGGCCTCGCGAAGGACGCCGCCAAGAAGGCCAAAGGGGTGCAGGTCAAGTGGCACGACGCTGCCGCCACCACCGCCGAAGGCATCACGAGCCGCGGCGACCGGCGCATCGGCGCCGTCATCGAGCGGGTCTGGCGCAACGGCGGCCTGTTCCAGGAGTGGGGCGAGCACTTCGACCTCTCCTTGTGGACCGAGGCGATGGACGCCGAAGGACTCTCGCTCGACTGGTACGTGTACCGCCACCGTGACGAACACGAGATCCTGCCGTGGGAGCATCTCACCGCCGGCCTCCACAAGGACTTCCTGTGGGGGGACTGGCAGGACTCGCTCGCCGAAGCCGGCGTCGAGGACTGCCGCTGGACACCGTGCTACGACTGTGGCGTCTGCACCGGGTACGGCATCGAGCACGTCGTCGCGTCGCCGATCGCGCCCGCCGGCGGCAGCCAGGGCACGGGCCAAGACCTGAGTCGGGGCGGGGAGGTGCCGGTCGAGATCATGCGGCGCCCGACACCCGCCGGGGCGTCCACGTGAAGCTCCGGTGCCGCTCGACCAAGCTCGGCAAGGTCCGTTTCACGAGCCACCGCGACGCCGCCCGCATCTGGGAGCGGGCCCTGCGGCGGGCCGAACTGCCGGTCGCTGCGACCGAAGGATTCACTCCACGACCCAAGATCAGCTTCGGCCTGGCGCTCCCGACGGGCGCCGAGTCGATCGCCGAGTACGTCGACATCGAACTTCGCGAAGACGCGGCCGATGTCGATCTCGACGCCTTGCCCGAGCGGCTGTCGACAGCGCTCCCGACCGGTTTCGACGTCCTCGTCGTGGCCGAGCGGCACCAGGGCACCGCGTCGCTGCAAGAAGCCGTCACCTCCGTCACCTGGGAACTCTGGGCGCCGGACCTCGATCGTGACGCACACATCGACGCATGTCGGCTCCTCGACGCCGACGTGCTCGAGTTGGAACGGGAACGCAAGGGGAAGCGGAGCGTCGACGACGTCCGCCCGATGATCCTCGAAGCGCAACCCACCGCGACGGACGACCGGTTGGTCATCCGTCTGGCCACCGTCGGACGAGCGCTGCGACCCGCAGAGTTCGCGCGGCTGGCCTACCCGGACCTCGACCCCGTCCTGGTCCGGGCGCTCCGTACCCACCAATGGATCGACTGCGACGGCCAGCCGGAGGAACTCCTCCCGCTCCCCGCCGGTCTCGATGCGCGCCCCGTCGAGGTGCTCGCATGACAAGGAACTCACATGGACGACCCCACACGAACCGGCGATCAGCCGGACTCACCGAACCAGACCACCGGGACAGCGAGCGACTCGCCCGGTAACCACGAACGCTCCGGCACCCCCGCAACGGACAACTCGGCCGAAGCATCCGACCAACGAGCCACGAACGACACCGGCGGTTCCGACGACTCGAGCGACTCGAACGGTTCCGGCGACGGAACGTCGTCGGGCCAACGCAAGCGCCGTCGCGGATCGCGCGGCGGTCAGGGCCGCAAGCGCCCCGACCAGACCGGCGACGACGCCTCGAACGACAGCTCCTCCCACGTTGCGTCGAACGGACGCGATCCCGACGAACTTCCCGAGCGGATCAGCGAGGGCAAGGTGCACGACCCGGCCGTCGCCGAGCAGTCGCTCGTGCGCAAGCCGCAGGTCGGCGACGTCCGCGACGCTCCGCCGCGCCCGTCGGTCCCACCCCCGGGGCCGGCCACGTCCTCGTCGAAACAGGACGTATCGAAACAAGACGGGACGAAGCCGAACACGTCGAACCAGCGTGGGTCCGGTGACGCCGAGACGTCGTCGGGAGGCGGATCCGGCAACAAGCGTCGCCGCCGCGGCGGCAAGGCGCGCAACAAGGGCGGTCAGCAGAGCGGCGGTCAGCCCAGCAACGGTCAGCAGTCGGACCGTCAGGAACGTGCCGGGCGGGACGAGTCGAACGACGACGGTGGAGACGGCGGTCAGAAGAAGCGCCGCCGCGGCGGCCGTGGCAAGAAGAAGATGACCGATGCCGAACGTGAGCTCGTCGCCCAGCGCGGTGGTCGCGAGCGCAACGGCAAACCGGTCGGTCGATACTTCATGTGCGTCCAGGTCCGACCCGGCGTCAGCCAGGTCGCAGTGCTCGAGGGACGCAACCTGATCGAGCACTACGTGTCACGTCCCGCGGACGACATCAGCCAGATCCACGGCAACATCTACCTCGGTCGGGTCCAGAACGTGCTGCCGGGTATGGAGGCCGCCTTCGTCGACATCGCCACACCGAAGAATGCTGTCCTGTACCGGGGCGACGTGCAGTACGACCCGGAGGACATCGAAGAAAAGGGCAAGAACGCCCGGATCGAAGACATCCTCAAGGCCCGGCAGATGATCATGTGCCAGGTCACGAAGAACCCGATCGGGGCCAAGGGCGCGCGCCTGACCCAGGAAGTCTCGCTGCCCGGACGGTTCGTCGTGCTCATTCCGAACTCGAAGACGTACGGCATCTCGAAGCGGTTGCCCGACGACACCCGCAAGCGGCTGCGCAACATCCTCGACCGCGTCAAGCCCGAACAGCACGGGCTGATCGTCCGCACCGCGGCCGAGCACGCCACCGAGGCCGATCTGGAAGCCGACATGCAGCTGCTGCTGCAGCAGTGGGCCGATATCGAGGCCAAGGCGGCCAAGGCGAACAAGCCGGCGTTGCTGTACCGAGAACCCGAACTGGCCGTGCGGGTGATCCGCGAGGAGTTCAACCCCGACTACCGCGGTGTCGTGATCGACGACAAGCGTCTGTTCGACGAGGTCCACGCCTACGTGAAGGCGTTCAATCCCGAACTCGCCGACCGGATCGAGTACTACGACGCCGAGGCCGAAGGGTTGTCGGTGTTCGAGCGGTTCCACGTGCACGAGCAGGTCCACAAGGCACTCGACCGCAAGGTGTGGCTGCCGTCGGGCGGATCGCTGATCATCGAACACACCGAGGCGCTGACGGTCATCGACGTCAACACCGGCAAGAACGTCGGCAAGCACAACCTCGAAGAGACGGTGTTCCACAACAACATGGAGGCCGCCGTCGAGATCGCCAAGCAGCTCCGCCTGCGCGACATCGGCGGCATCATCGTGATCGACTTCATCGACATGGAGATCAAGGACAACCGGGCCAAGGTCGTCGGCCAGTTCCGGGAGGCGCTGGCTCGCGACAAGACCCGGACCCAGGTGTTCGACATCTCCGATCTCGGTCTGGTCGAGATGACCCGTAAGCGGATCGGCGAGGGGCTCCTCACCGAGTTCTCGGAGATCTGTCCCGACTGCGAGGGTCGCGGCGTCCTGGTCGACCACAGCATGCTCGACTGACGCCGCGGTTCCGCGGCCCGGCGGCCGTCAGCCCGTCAGCCCGTCACCGTCAGTTCGGCGTACATGCCGTTCATGACGTGTGGCGCTCCGCCGTCGACGTCGGGCGGACCGTCACTGTCGGCCGCGGCCGCAAGGTACTCCGCGGGATCCGCACCGGTCGGGATGACGCACACGATGATGTATCGGCCCGGTTCGTCCAGCGTGCCGTCGCCGACCGCTGCGATCTGCTCACCGCCCGGTGCGGCGAGCAGTACCGCCGTCGGCGGCCCGCTGCCGAGCAACGCCTCGAGGTCGGCGATGATGTCGGCCACGGGCCGGTTGTCGTCGTCCGCGAGTCGAACGGCGACGAACTCGTGGATCTCGCTCTCGGAGCTGTTGGTCACCTCGATCCGGGTTCCCGACGGCACTTCGTCGGGCAGATCGCCATAGTGGAAGTCGGCCATCTCCACCTGGAGGACGCCGGTCGACCCGGTGTCGGTCGTGTCGGCGTCGGTCGTGTCGGTGTCGGTCGTGTCGGTGTCGGCCTGGACGGGCGTGGCGGTGCCGTCGGCGTCGTCGCCGCAGGCCGCCAGGGTGAGCGCGGCGATGATCGCCAGCGGAGCGAGTCGGTGTGAGGTTCGTTGCTGCATGCCGACACGATCCCGGCCGCGCCTTTCGGAATCCTTTCGACGCGCAGGCGAGGGGCAGCCGTCAGAGCGGGTGCTCGGCGGTGAGGACCCGCCAGGTGAGGTCCGACATCTCCGACGTCGGTCGATCCTTGATGAGATAGCCGGCCGTCGTGATGGCTGCGACGACGTCGACGAGCACGTCGACGTCGCGATCCGCCGGCACCTCGCCGGTGCGCTTGCCGAGCTCGATCACGTCGCGAATCAGCCTGCGCCACATGGCCTGGCGATCGAAGAGGACCTGTTTGGCGACCTCGTCGTACTCCGACGCTGCGACGAGTTCGGCGGTCAACTGCCTCAGCTGGAGGTGGCGTGGGCCCTCGTCGGCGCGAGCGAACACGACGTCGACGATGTCGCGGACGGTGCTGCCCGCCGACAGCTCCGGTGCACTCTGGCCGACCAACCGGAACGCGTCGACGACGAGGTCGCGGCGGGTGGGCCAACGCTTGTAGAGGGTGACCTTCGACACGCCCGCCTGGCGGGCGACCTGATCGATCGACACATTGGGGAGGCCGAGGCGTTCGACCTGATCGGCGAAGGCTTCGAGGACGCGAGTTCGGACCGTCGGATCGGGGGACGAACCACCCCGTGGACGCGTCGACTGCCCCATTGCCGTTCATTCAATCAGGTGACGTTCGTCCCACCTTCGGGTCACGCGGCGTGACCACCCGGTCGCGGTACGGTGCACGTGTGGAACTCGAGATCACCGACGACGCAGCTGCCCTCCTGCACAAGCGTGGTGGAACGCTGTCGATCGACTTCATCCGCCCGACCGGTTGAGGCAAGATCGCCGAGGTGTCGGTCGACACCAACACGACGAACAAGAATCTGGCGCCGTACACGCAGGTCCGGCATCCCGACTTCACGATCCTGGTGAGTCCGGTGCTGTCGGGGATCGCGTCGCAGATGCGCATCGTCACCAAGGGACGCTTCGTGAAACAGCTCGCCGTGGAGCTCTCGGACGAACCGCATCGTCCGGCATATGCGCCACGCGGCTCGTGCTGACGTACCGCGCTGCCGGTCGAGGGCCGCGGTTCGGCCGGTCCGCCGCGCGACGTGTCACCGTCTCGAGTGAACGATACTGTTCATGTCGACGGGGCGGCGGGCCCCGGTGCCGGCTGGCACCCCGGGCGCGACGGTCGATCACGACCACGTCTCGGGGGCCGGCTCGGCACCCGTTGAGGTTCGGTGCCCGTCGGTCGGTGGATGCCACGCGGTCGACGCCACGCCAGGGTTGCCGTCGCTCGGTTGGGACGCCCTCATGGGGGAGATAGCATCTCTCAAGCTATGTACGCAGTGATCGCCTCTGGCGGCAAGCAGGAAAAGGTCACCGAAGGTCAGCAGGTCGCGCTCGAGCTGCTCGACGGCGACGAGGGCAGCGAAGTCTCGCTGACCCCCGTCCTGCTCGTCGACGGCGAGAACGTCCTGGCCGGCACCGACGCCCTCGCGGGTGTGTCGGTCACCGGCAAGATCGTCGGTACGACCAAGGGCCCGAAAATCAACGGGTTCACCTACAAGCGCCGCACCAATCAGCGCCGTCGTTACGGCCATCGTCAGAACTACACCGTCGTCGAGATCACCAAGATCTCCAAGTAACGGTCGCCACGGAAGGAGCCAGCAATGTCGAAGACCAAGGGTGGCGGTTCAACCCGCAACGGTCGTGACTCCAACGCCCAGCGTCTGGGTGTGAAGGTCTACGCCGGTACCAAGATCACCGCCGGCACCATCCTGGTGCGCCAGCGCGGTACCAAGTTCCACCCCGGCAAGAACGTCGGCAAGGGCGGCGACGACACGCTGTTCTCGCTCGTCGACGGCTCGGTCTCCTTCGGCGAACGCAAGGGCCGCAAGGTCATCGACGTCGAGCCGGTTGCCTGACGGGTTCTCCCGTCGATGACCGTCGTTGCGTCATCGACGTCGAGCCGGTTGCCTGACGGGTTCT
>NZZV01000060.1 GCA_002698945.1 Acidimicrobiaceae bacterium | reverse complement strand
CGGAGCTCGACCACCCATCGATGCCCGCCGGGGAGCCGCTTGAGGAACTCGGCCAGCGCTCGCAGATCGGTCGGTCCGAACGACGGCGGGAGCTGGACCTGAACGGGACCGATCCGTTCGCCGAGCGGCTCGATCCGGTCGAGGAACTCGCCCAGAGCGGCGTCGGCGCCGGCGCGCAGTCGGAGATCGTGGGTGACCGTACGCGGCGCCTTGAACGCGAACCGGAAGTCACTCGGCGCCTGACTCGCCCACTTGGCGACCGTCGTCGCCGACGGCACGGCATAGAACGTCGTGTTGCCTTCGACGGCGTTGCACCAACCCGCGTACTCGGCCAGCTCGTTGCCCTTGTTGCCGGGGGAGAGGAACCGCCCCACCCAGGGCGCGTGCGCCCACATCGGGCATCCGACACGGAGAACCGGCGACGGGGCGGACATCCCGTCGATTGTGGCGCGTCGTGACCGGTGGGCTCGACCCTGGTTGCAGACGTTGCTCGTTGCAGACGTTGCTCGTCAGACTTTGGGGGTGAGGAACGGAGCGGCGAAGCGATCGCGCCACGCCTGGTCATGCTGACGGTGGGCGTCGGCGTCGAGATCGGGTGCGTCCTTGACGGTCGCCTTGTCGACCGACAGGAAGATCACCCGTTCGCGACGATTGATCTGCCGCACCGCTCCGGCCGGGACCAGACGCTGTTTGCCGAAGATCCAGAAGCCGGTGTCGACGATCAGGTACGAGTCGTCGGGATCGTGGCCGGCGGACTCGACCGTACCGACCGAGCCGTCGGTCGCCTGCACGTCGTAGCCGACGACGGGCTCGGCCGGGGACTCGATGGTGTCGATGAAGTTCCACATGTACATGGCGTTCGCCTCCTGCGGTGCCCGGCCCGGGTGACCGGATGCAGGTCGCGTGCCACGTCGTAACGCGAATGAAACAATTTGCCGAGCGTCGGTCGTGCTCGACGTCACGGGGTGCCGTAGGCGTCGACGATCGGCTCGAGCTCGGCCGGGCTCGCGCCGTGCATGATCACGGCGTCGGCGCCGAGGTCGAGCTGGCCGCGCACCGCTTCGGCACACTGCTGCGGTGTGCCGGTCGCCGCCGGGGCGAGCCACTCGTCGGGGAGCAGCATCGCGATGTGTTCGAGTTGCTCGGTGGTGGCCACCACGTCGATCGCGCCGCCGACTCCCTGGACGACGTCGTCGGCACGGAATCGGGTTAGCACCGCTGGGTCCCAGCGGTTCGTCTCGACCATCAGGTCGCCGTAGGCCTGGAGGTAGGTGGCGAGCCGGCCGACGGTCTTCTTCAGCCGGGTCGGCTCGTCGAGGTGGTCGCCGACGGTGGCGTAGCACGACCAGACGGTGACGCTGTCGGGATCGCGGCCCGCCTCCTCCGCAGCCTGCTTGACCGTGGTGACGCAGCGCTGCAGGGTCTCGTCGGTGAAGAACGTGTGCAGGACGACGTGGTCGAACGCCCGCCCGCCGAGTGCGTGCGAGTTCGGGCCGAACGCCACGAGCCCGAGCGGGATGTCCTCGTCGAAGGTGGGGTCGAGCCGGAGGACCGGGTAGCTGCCGATCGCCCCGTCGTGACCGAGGATCGTCTCGCCGTGCCAGAGGCGGCGCATCACGCCCGCGAACTCCTCCATCTGAGCGGTGGTGATGCGGGAGAGGCCGTAGGCGTCGAACAGGGGAGCGATGCCGCGGCCGAGTCCGAGCACGAAGCGTCCACGGGTCAGGCGGTGCATCGTCGTCGCGTACGAGGCGGTGACGATCGGGTGCCGGGTGTTGTGGTTGGTCGCCGCCGTCATGATCTGCAGCGACGTCGTGGCCGCAGCTGCTGCGCCTGACAGCGTGACCGCCTCCTTGACGTTGAACCGCTCGCTGATGAACACCGTGCCGAGCCCGAGCCGCTCGGCGTCCTGGCACTCGTCGATCAGCACCCGAGGATCCTGCGCCCCACCCGCCAACGTGTAGAAGCCGAGTTCCGGAAACCGCACCGACGCCGCATCACCCATACCGCCGAGTCTGCCCGGTGGGTCGGCGAGACGGCGGTTCGTGCGCGCGTCTCGGGGCGGGGACGCGAATCGACTGGTCGTGGTAGCGTCGCGAATCACGTCCCTGTAGTTCTCTTCTGTCCGTCACGACCCGCTGCGAGCGCCAGTTCTGTGTCCAACGATTCGTTCACGCACCTCCACGTCCACACCGAGTTCTCGATGCTCGACGGGGCGGCGCGCCTCGACGAAATGGTGGCCAAGGCGGTCGGCGACGGGCAGCCGGCGATCGGCATCACCGATCACGGCAACATGTACGGCACGCTCGAGTTCTACAAGGAGTGCCGCAAGCAGGGCATCAAGCCGATCATCGGCACCGAGGCCTACATGGCCCACGACCACCGTTCCGAGCGCCCCACCCGCCGCGGCCGGGTCGACGACTCGGGCGGCGACACCGAGGGCGGCAAAAAGCTCTATTACCACCTGACGCTCCTGGCCGAGAACGACGTCGGTTACCGCAACCTGATCCAGCTCTCGAGCCTCGCGTTCCTCGAGGGCTACTACTACAAGCCCCGGATGGACTGGGAGCTGCTCGAGAAGTACTCCGACGGCCTGATCGCCACCACCGGCTGCCTCGGCGGGCACGTGCTCCAGTCACTGCTGAACGGTGACGAGAAGGGGGCGCTCGACAAGGCCGGTCGCCTGCAGGAGATCTTCGGCAAGGACAACCTGTTCGTCGAACTGCAAGACCACGGCATCCAGGCCCAGCGCGACACCAATCCCAAGCTGATCGAGATCGCGCAGAAGATCGGCGCACCGCTGCTCGCCACGAACGACAGCCACTACACCCACCGCGAAGACCACGAGAGCCACGACGCCCTCCTGTGCGTCCAGACCGGTGCACTGATCTCCGACCCGAAGCGGTTCAAGTTCGAAGGCGAGGAGCACTACCTCAAGTCGGCCCAGGAGATGCGGTACCTGTTCCGGGAGGTCCCCGAAGCGTGCGACAACACGCTCTGGATCGCCGAGCGGGCCGAACTCGACATCACCTTCGGTGACGCCCTGTTGCCCGACTTCCCGCTGCCGGCCGGATTCGCCAACGACAGCGAGTACCTCGAACACCTCACGTGGGAGGGCGCCAAGCAACGATGGGGCGACGACCTGCCGCCGTCGGTCATGGAGCGGGTGGCCTACGAACTCAAGGTCATCAACGACATGGGGTTCGCGTCGTACTTCCTCATCACGTGGGACCTCATCAAGTACGCCCGCGAGGCCGGTATCCGTGTCGGACCCGGTCGTGGTTCGGCGGCCGGTTGCGCGGTGGCGTACTGCCTCTGGATCACCGACCTCGACCCGATCAAGTACGACCTGCTGTTCGAGCGGTTCCTCAACCCGAGCCGTATCTCGATGCCCGACATCGACATGGACTTCGACTCGCGGTACCGCGACCAGATGATCCGATACGCCGCCGACCGCTACGGCCGTGACCACGTCGCCCAGATCATCACGTTCGGCACGATCAAAGCTCGCAACGCGGTGCGCGACGCCGCTCGCGTGCTCGGGTACCCCTACGGCGTCGGCGACAAGATCGCCAAGGCGATGCCGCCGCTGGTGATGGGCCGCGACACCCCGCTCAAGTACTGCTTCGAACAGAATCCCAAGTACGAAGACGGCTACAAGGCGGCGTCCGATCTGCGGGCGATGTACGACACCGAGCCCGACGTGAAGCGTGTCGTCGACGTCGCCAAGGGGCTCGAGGGTCTGAAGCGTTCCGACGGCATCCACGCCGCGGCGGTCGTGATCACCAAGGAACCGGTCACCCACTACCTGCCCATCCAGCGCAAGCCCGAGTCGGGGCAGAATCCCGAGGACGCACCCGTCGTCACCCAGTACGAGATGCACGGTGTCGAGGAACTCGGCCTGCTCAAGATGGACTTCCTGGGGCTGCGCAACCTGGACGTCATCACCGACGCCCAGAACATGATCCGGGAGAACCGCGACCCGAACTTCGACATCGACACGGTGCCGCTCGACGACGCCAAGACGTTCGCACTCCTGTCGCGCGGCGACACGATCGGCGTGTTCCAGCTCGAGTCGCCCCCGATGCGGCAACTGTTGAAGGCGATGGCGCCGACCACGTTCGAAGACGTGAGCGCCGTGCTCGCGCTGTACCGACCCGGTCCGATGAGCGTGAACATGCACTACGACTTCGCGGACCGCAAGAACGGTCGCAAACCGGTCGAGTACATCCACCCCGACGCCGAGGAGGTCCTCGACGACACGTACGGCCTGATGATCTATCAGGAGAGCGTGATGCGTGTGGCCCAGAAGTTCGCGGGCTACTCCCTCGCCGAGGCCGACAACCTCCGCAAGGCCTGTGGCAAGAAGATTAGGGAGATGATGGCCAAGGAGCGCGATGCGTTCGAGGCCGGCGTCGAGCGGACGGGCTACGGGCGCGAGCTGGGCAAGAGCCTGTTCGACATCATCGAGAAGTTCGCGGACTATGCGTTCAACAAGAGCCACACGTTCGGGTACGGGCTCGTCACGTACCAGACGGCGTATCTGAAGGCCCACTACCCGGTCGAGTACTTCGCCTGTCTGCTCACCTCCGTGAAGTCCAATCTCGACAAGGCGGCGGTGTACCTGTCCGACTGTCGCTCGGCGGGCATCAAGGTGCTGACACCCGACATCAACCGCTCGGTCACGAACTTCGCCGCCCTCGCACCCGACAAGGTGCCCGCCGACGTCGCACTCCCGATGGGGAGCCCCGGTGCCATCACGTTCGGCCTCTCCGCGGTGCGCAATGTCGGGGAGGGACTGGTCGAGCAGCTGTTGGCCGAACGCCAGGAGAACGGCCAGTACACCGACTTCTACGACTTCGCGGAGCGGGTGCCCGAGCCGGTGCTGAACAAGCGCACCGTCGAGTCGCTGATCAAAGCTGGCGCGTTCGACCGTCTGAACCACCCGCGGCGCGGCCTGCTCGCCGGGTACGAACCGATCCTCGACACCACGATCGATCGTCGTCGCGAACGCGACCGGGGCGTGATGTCGCTGTTCGGTGACTGGAACGACGACGCGTCGGCCGGTGGTGGCGGCGGTGGTGATGGTGACGGCTTCGACGAACGGATCCCGATTCCGGACATCGAGTTCGACAAGACCGACAAGCTCCGCAACGAGAAGGAGATGCTCGGCCTGTACGTGTCCGACCACCCGCTGTTCGGCGTGGAGTCGGCCCTCAAGCGCCGGGTCGAGCACTCGATCGCCGACCTCGTGACGATGGACGACGGAGCCCAGGTCGTCGTGGGCGGCGTGATCACCGGCCTCGCCCGCAAGTTCACGAAGAAGGGTGACCAGATGGCGGTGTTCGTCCTCGAAGACCTCGAGTCGTCGATCGAGGTCACCGTGTTCCCGCGCACCCTGCTCGAACAAGGGCACAAGCTCCAAGACGACGTCATCGTGTCGGTGAAGGGTCGGCTCGACAAGCGCGACGAGTCGCGCTTCGGCCTGATCGCCCAGTACGTCGACGTGCTGTCGGGGCTCGGCGACGGCCCTGCGGTACCGTTGCGGCTCCGGCTGCCCAGCCACACGCTCGACGAGCTGAAGATCCAGCGTCTCAAGCGGATCCTGCGCGAGCACCCCGGCGACTCCGTCGTGCAGATCGACATCGGTCAGGGCCAGATCGTCCGGCTCGCCGACGAGTTCCGCGTCGACATCGACCGCTCCGTCGGCGAACTGCGCATGGCCTTCGGGCACGGAGCGGTGGAACTGTAACCGTGGCGAACTGTGGCCCGTTGTGCGTGTGAGCGCGAACAGTGGCACAATGGAAGCTCCGAAATCGTCACGGAGAAGGGTCTTCATGCCGCTCGAAGTAGCTACCAACGACGCCGTTGCACTGACCGACGCCGACCTCGACGAGATGGGGTCGATCGAAGGAGCGTTCGACATCGGCGCGCTCTCCAAGGCGAAGGAAGACTGGGTGCTGGCGACCACGGCCCGCATCGACGACAAGCTGCACGGCTTCATGTTCTCGACGCTGGAGCGGATCGGTGGCACCCCGTGCGTCCTGATCGGCATGCTCTCGGTTCGGCGCCACAGCAAGCGTGACACGGTGCTGCGCGGGCTGATGGGCGAGGCGTATCACCGCGCACTCATGGCGTTCCCGGACGAAGATGTCGTCGTCGGATCGCGGTTCGCCGCCCCCGACGGGCTCGAGGCGTTCGACAAGCTCGACGAGGTCACCCCGTCGCCGGGCGTGCGTGCCGTCGGCGAAGAGCGCGCCTGGGGCCGCCGTCTCGCCAAGCGTTTCGCGGTCGACGGCAAGTACGAGGCACAGACGTTCGTCGCCAAGAACGGTCAGTCGGGGTTCCTCGACTTCGAGTCCTCGAAGCCGGACGAACTCGACCCTGACATCGTCGAGATGTTCAGCGTCGTCGACGCCGCAGCCGGTGACGTGATGGTGGTCTACGGCTGGACGATGGCCGAAGACCTCGTCAAGCTCGGCGCGCGCTGATCCGGCCTCGGGCGTGACCGAGTTCGCCGACGTCGTCCGGCGACGCCGGATGACGCGCTCGTTCCGGCCCGACCCGCTGGCCCCTGGCACGATCGAGCGGCTGGTCGACCTGGCGTCGCGAGCGCCGTCGGCCGGCAAGACCCAAGGCTGGCATCTCGTCGTGCTCGAAGGCGACGACACCGCTCGGTTCTGGGACCTCACCCTGCCGGCCGAGCGCCGTGCGACATTCCGTTGGCAACGCCTGCTCGACGCTCCGGTCATCGCGCTCCCGTTCGCCGACCCGAGCGCCTACGTGGCCCGGTACGCCGAACCCGACAAGGCGTCGACCGGCCTCGGTGCCGGCGCCGACGCATGGCCGACGCCCTACTGGACCGTCGACGCGTCGATGGCGCTGATGACGTTCCTGCTGGCGGCCGAGGACGAGGGCCTCGGTGCGCTGCTGTTCGGGGTGTTCCGCGGGGAGGCCGAGCTGCGTGCCGAGCTCGGCGCGCCAGCTCACCTCCAACTCCTCGGAGCCGTCGCGCTCGGACATCCGATGGACACGATCCAGACCGAATCGCTCCCGACCGGGCGCGACGCTTCCCTCGATGATGCCGCCGACGACCCGTCGGGAGGTCGCGGTCGGAGTGCCGCCCGCCCCCGGCGGACGCCGAGCGAGATCGTGCGGCGTGACGGGTTTCACGCAGGGTGACATTCGTCGCTCGATGGCATGAAAACGGTCACGGTCCGTTCATGCCAGCGTCAATTGCTCGCCGGAATGGGTTTGCCAAGTCGCGACCGTGCGGTAGGTTCGTGCGAGTCCGGAATGCTCGGTCTGCGGCGTGAACGCAGGTCGCACGGACGTGCCGACGGGGTCCCGACCTCGATGGCGCTACACGACAGGGCTGCTGCAGCAGCCCGCGACCCAACCAAGAATGAGGTAGATAGGTGAAGCGACGTTCTCACAGCAGAACCGCAGCGGCCTTGATCACGGCAGCGCTCGTGGTCTCGGCTTGCACCAGCGACGACGACGGCGCCGACGACGAAGAGGTTGCGACCTCCGACGCCGGCGACGACACCACTGACACGACGGAAGGTGGTGACGACACGACCGAGACGACCGAAGGCGGTGACGACACCACCGACACGACCGAAGGTGGTGACGACACGACCGAGACGACCGAAGGCGGTGACGAGACCACCGACACCACCGAAGCCGAAGGTGACGATGGTGACACGGGCATGGACGACTCCATGGTCGGTGTCGAGGGTGGCAGCGGCTGCGGTATCCCGCACGGTCCCTACGAGGAAGCGGAAGCCAGCGGCGAAGTTCGCGTCGCCTGGAACGACCCGCTGCTCTCGTTCAACCAGAACACGACCCACGCCAACGCGACGGCCAACGCCAACGTGGCGTACCTGATGCACTCGGGCTTCAACTACTACGACGGTGATCTGAACCTGGTCAACAACGACCAGTTCGGTACCTGCACCATCGAGTCGCTCGACCCGCTCACGGTCACGTACCGCATCAACGAGGGTGTGTCCTTCAGCGACGGCACGCCGATCACCGCCCACGACCTGATCCTCGGATGGGGCGCGACGTCGGGCAACTTCAACGAGGGCGGCGTCGCCTTCCTCGAAGACGGTTCGGCCATCCAGACCGACGAAGAGGGCAACTGGCTCGTCCTGACCCCCGAGGGTGACATCGTCCCCGAAGAGGCCGGCGTCCACTACGACCCCGAGACGTTCGAGCTCTTCGAGGGCTTCGAGTACGTCCCGGCCGAGTCGGTCAACTTCGACGCTGCCAGCGAGCAGTTCGAACTCGTCACCCAGTTCCCGGAGGTCTCCGAGGACGGCCAGGCCATCACCATGGTCTACGACTCGTTCTACGTCGACTACCAGAACGGCACCCCGTTCCTCGGCAACCCGGCCGCCCACGTCGTGGGTCGCCTGGCGCTCGGTATCGAGGACCCGACGGAGGCCAAGCAGGCCGTCGTCGACGCCTTCCAGAACAACGACAGCGAGGCACTCGCGCAGATCGCCACCGTGTTCAACACGGCGTTCGACCACGACTCGCTGCCCGATGACGAAGGCATCTACCTCAGCACCGGCATGTACGAGCTCACCGCCTACGAGGAGCGCGCCGAGATGACCCTCGTCGCCAACCCCGACTACACGTGGGGCCCGCAGCCGAAGGTCGAGACGATCATCTACCGCATCATCGGTGACCCGACGGCGGCCGTCCAGGCGCTCGCCAACGAGGAAATCGACATCATGCAGCCGCAGGCCACGGTCGACTCGGTCGCCGAGCTCGAGGGCTACGCCGATCGCGGCATCGAGCTCGTCACCGGCGACACCGCCGTCTACGAGCACGTCGACTTCGCGGTCGCCAACGGTGGTCCGTTCGACCCCGCCACCTATGGCGGTGACGAGGCGACGGCACTGGCCGTTCGCCAGGCGTTCATGAAGGTGCTGCCTCGCCAGGAGATCATCGAGCGTCTGATCGCTCCGATCAACCCCGAGGCCGAGGTCCGTGACTCGTTCACCCAGACCCCGGGCGCCCCGTGGTACGACGGCATCGTCGCCGGCAACGGCACTGCCGACTACGCCGAGGTCGACATCGAAGGCGCCGTGGCGCTGCTCGAGGAGGCCGGCGTCGAGACTCCGGTCAACGTGCGTTTCCACTTCGCGGACAACAACCCGCGCCGTGGCAGCCAGTACGAGCTGATCGCCGCCAGCGCGGCCGAGGCCGGCTTCAACGTGATCGACGGTCGCAGCCCGACCTGGGGTTCGGAACTCTCGAACCCGTCGATCTACGACGCTGCCATGTTCGGTTGGCAGTCGACGGCCGTCGCGGTCGCCGACACCGGCCCGAACTTCATCACCGGCGGTGCCAACAACTTCTACGGCTACTCGAACGAAGAGATCGACGCGCTGTACGAGGAGCTGAACGGCACCACCGATCCCGCCCGCCAGGAAGAGATCCTGACCGAGGTCGAGGCGACGCTCGTCGAGACCGGCTTCGGACTCCCGATCTTCCAGCACCCGGGCGTGACGGCGTTCAACAGCAACTACGTCAGCAACGTCAACCCGATTGCCATCTCCCCGACGATCTTCTGGAACGTCTGGGATTGGGAAGCGGCCTGACCCACTGACTCCCGCTCGAGGCGCCGGGACGCGAGTCCCGGCGCCTCGGCGCGGTCGTACTTCCTGCCATGTTCCTCTTCATCGTGCGCCGACTGATCGCGTCGGTCCTGCTGCTGCTCGTCGCATCGTTCGCCGTCTACATCATGATGGCGTACGCCGGCGACCCGTTGGGCTTCCTCAACGAGATCACCAACCCGACCCAGCGTGCGGCGATCGAGCGCGACGTCACCAACGCCCTCAATCTCGACACCCCGCCCGTGTTGCGCTACTTCCAGTGGCTCGGCGACGCGTTGACGGGTGACTTCGGTATCTCCGCCCAGACCCGTCAGTCGGTCAACGACGAGCTCGCGACCCGTATCCCGGTCACGCTGAAGCTCGTGGCCGCGTCGTCGCTGTTGTCGATCGTCATCGGCGTCATCGTCGGCATCGTGACCGCCCTTCGGCAGTACACGGGCTTCGACTACATCGTCACCTTCTTCACCTTCGTGTTCTTCTCGCTCCCGGTCTTTTGGGTCGCCGTCATCTTGAAAGACGTCGGCGGCATCCGGTTCAACGACTGGCTGCGCGACGGCGCCAACATCTCGACCCCGGTGATCGTCGTCTTGGCGATCTTCGCCGGCATCGTCGGGTACTCGATCGCAGGCGGACGTGTGCCGCGCCGCCTCGTCTTCGGGCTGATCTCGGCGGCCGTCGGCGCCGGACTGCTGATCTACCTGTCGGTCTCGGAGTGGTTCCTGCAGCCCGGCATCGGCCTGCCGGTGCTGATCCCGCTCGCCGCGGGCATCGCCGTCGGCGTGACGGCGATCTTCGCCGGCATCGCCAACCGCAAGGCGCTGTACTCCGCACTCACCACCGCCGCGCTCGGTTGTGTCCTGTATCTGCCGCTGCAGTCGTTGTTCGACAACGACGGCATGGGTTGGTGGTGGAGCTTCCTGCTGCTCATCGTCACCCTCGTGGCGGCGTACCTGATCGGTATGGCCTGGGGCGGCTACGACAAGGGGCTCTCCTCTCGGGTGTCGATGCTCGTCGGCTTCCTGGTCGCTCTCACCATCTGGATCGACCGGCACTTCCAGTCGTGGCAGGAGTACTCGAGCAACTCCGTCATCCGTAACCGTCCGATCAAGACGATCGGCGACAAGGAGCCCCGCCTCGAAGGTTCGTTCTGGGTGCTCAACAACGACGTCTTCAGCCACCTCATCCTGCCCACGATGGCGCTGATGCTGATCTCGCTGGCGGCGTACACGCGCTACTCGCGAGCGAGCATGCTCGAGGTGCTCAACCAGGATTACATCCGCACCGCCCGCGCCAAAGGCCTCACCGAGCGCACCGTCGTGGTGCGGCACGGCTTGCGCAACGCCCTGATCCCGCTCGCGACCGTGATCGCGTTCGACATCGGCGGCCTGCTCGGCGGTGCCGTCATCACCGAGACGGTCTTCGAGTGGAACGGGATGGGCCGACTCTTCATCGAAGGCCTCCAGGCACTCGACCCGAACCCCGTCATGGCCGCCACGATGGTCGTCGGCGCCACCGCCGTCGTCGCCAACATCCTGGCCGACATCATGTACTCCGTCCTCGACCCACGAATTCGGATCCACGACAAATGAGCGACGACCACTTTCTCCCGCCCGACTCGGACGAAGTCAACGAGATGGACGACCTCCGGTTCGATCCACATCGCGAATCCGACTTCGAGAAGTTCCCCGACGAGCTGACCCACGAACAGCGCGAAGTCGCCGGCCTGAGCCAGGGCCAGATCGTCCGCAAGCGGTTCATCCGTCACAAGGGGGCGATGATCTCGCTCGTCGTGTTGGTGTTCATCATCCTGGTCGCCGTCACGAGCGTCGGCGCCGGCCCGATCCCGGGCTGGTACCAGTGGGAGCACACCGATCTGATCCCGCCGGTGCAGGAGGAGGGACCGACGATCTCGCTGATCCCGTCGTTCCTCGGCGGCGACGGCCTCGCCTGGGGCGATCACCCCTTCGGCGTCGACAACCAGAACGGCAAGGACCTGTTCGCGCTGACGATGCGCGGCGTGCAGGTCACGCTGGTCGTGATCCTCGTGCTGGCGGTGCTGTCGGTCACGCTCGGCGTCATGATCGGCGCGTTGGCCGGCTACTTCGGTGGCTGGCTCGACTCGATCCTCATGCGCATCACCGACGTCATCCTGATCCTGCCGCTGCTCGTGATCGTGTCGGTGGCAGCGTTCTCGTTCGGTGCCTCCGGACTGTGGAGCGTCGCACTCGCCCTCGGCTTGTTCTCGTGGACCGGTCTCGCACGTCTCGTGAGAGCCGAGTTCCTCGCGCTGCGCGAGCGGGAGTTCGTCGACGCGGCCCGTGTGGCCGGTGCTTCACCGACGAGGATCATCTTCAAGCACATCCTGCCGAACACCGTCGGAACGATCGTCGTGTCGACCACGCTGCTGATGGGTGCCGGCATCCTCACCGAGGCGGCGCTGTCGTTCATCGGCTTCGGTATCGTCCCGCCGAACGTGTCGCTCGGTGCCCTCGTGAACGACTACGACACCGCCTTCGGCACGCGTCCGTGGCTGTTCCTGTTCCCGGGCTTCATGATCGTCACGATCGTGCTGTGCCTGCAGTTCATCGGTGACGGCCTCCGCGACGCGTTCGACCCTCGCCAGAAGCGCATCCCCAAGTTCAAGGACCTGGAGAAGAAGCAGGAAGAGTCGAAGGCCGAGATGGCGACGCGCTCGACCGGCCGCCAGTGGATGGGCTCCGGCCAATGAGACACATGGCCCGATCGTCAGCGGACGAACGTGCCGTAGACCACGGCGACGGTCAGCACGGCGAAGCCCACGATCG
>NZZV01000059.1 GCA_002698945.1 Acidimicrobiaceae bacterium | reverse complement strand
TCGTCCAAGGCGAAGTCCAAGGCATCTTCCTCGACAACATCAACGTCCCCATCGACGACGGCTTCGTCAGCGCCGCCGACGTCTGTGCCGGTCTCGAAGATCTGTGCGCCGAGGCCGGCATCTCCGTCGACGGATCGTCCGGTGATGGTGATGGTGATGGTGATGGTGCGTCGGCTGGGGGCAAGGTGGGGTTCATCTTGCCGGACTCGGCGTCGTCGGCTCGTTGGGAGGACTTCGATCGTCCGTTGATCGAGGCCGCGTGCGAAGACGCCGGGATCGAGTGCCTGATCCAGAACGCCGAAGGCGACAAGGACAACATGGCCACGATCGCCGATCAGATGATCGCCGACGGGATCGGCGTGTTGGCGATCGTGAACCTCGACTCCGAATCGGGCGCCGCGATCCAGGAGAAGGCCGCCGCGGCCGGTGTCAAGAACATCGACTACGACCGACTCACCCTCGGCGGATCCGCCGACGTCTACGTCAGCTTCGACAACGTCGCCGTCGGCACCACCCAGGGCGAAGGCCTGATCGAGTGCTTCGGTGGCGACACCGAAGGCAAGCGGATCATCCAGCTCCACGGGTCACCGACCGACAACAACGCCACCCTGTTCCGCCAGGGCTACCAGACCGCGATCGAAGGCGCCGGGTTCGAAACCGTCGGCGAAGAAGCCGTGCCCGACTGGGACAACGCACAAGGCGGCGTCATCTTCGAACAGCTCCTCACCGCAGCCGGCGGCGAGGTCGACGGTGTGCTCGTCGCCAACGACGGTCTGTCCCTCGCCGCGCAGGCGGTCCTCGCCGACAACGGTCTCACCCTGCCCACCACCGGTCAGGACGCCACCGTCGACGGGCTCCGCGCCATCCTGCAAGGCACCCAGTGCATGACCGTCTACAAGCCCGTCGTCGTCGAAGCCGAAGCCGCCGTCGCCGCCGCCGTCGCGCTCCTCAACGGCGAAGCACCCGACACCGACGCCACCATCGACAACGAGAACGGCGAGATCCCCTTCGTCCAAGGCGAAGTCCAAGGCATCTTCCTCGACAACATCAACGTCCCCATCGACGACGGCTTCGTCAGCCGTGACGATGTGTGCGCCGACATCGAGGACGCCTGCGAGGCAGCGGGCATCTAGCCGACCACGCACGACGTGAACGGGTGGTCGCCTCGGCCGAGGCGACCACCCACCTGTCCGAGCCGCCTCGTCGTCACCCGGTACGATCCGTGCACGGGCGCGACGGGGGTGGCGCTCGATCCGACCCAAGGGGGAATCGCAGACGTGAGTGCTGCTGACACACCGCTCCTCGATGTGAGGGGCGTCAACAAATCGTTCGGCCCGGTGCACGTGCTGCACGACGTCGACTTCACCGTGTACCCGGGCACGGTGACCGCACTCATCGGCGACAACGGCGCCGGCAAGTCCACCCTCGTGAAGTGCATCACCGGCATCTACGGGACCGATTCGGGAACCTTTCGGTTCGAGGGCGCCGACGTCGAGATCGACAATCCGAGGGTTGCTGCCGATCTCGGTATCGAGGTCGTGTACCAGGACCTCGCGCTCTGCGAGAACCTCGACATCGTGCAGAACATGTTCCTCGGGCGTGAGCGGCTGCGGGCCGGCCTTCTCGACGAGCACTCGATGGAGCAGGCCGCTCGCGAAACACTCGCCGGACTCGGCGTACGCACGGTGAAGAGCGTGCGTCAGCTCGTGGCTTCCCTGTCGGGAGGCCAGCGACAGACCGTCGCGATCGCCAAGGCGGTCCTCTGGAACTCGAAGGTCGTCCTCCTCGACGAGCCGACCGCCGCCCTCGGCGTGGCTCAGACCCGCCAGGTGCTCGACCTCGTGCGTCGGCTCGCCGATCAGGGCCTCGGCGTGGTGGTGATCTCGCACAACATGAACGAGGTGCTCGAGGTGTCCGACCGGGTCGCCTGCATGTATCTCGGACGGGTCGTCGCGGACGTCGTCGTCGACGGCGCCACGACACGCGAGTTCCTCGTCGAACTGATCACCTCGGGTCGCTCCGGTGACGTCGGACTCCGCGAGGAGGCGACGATCTGATGGGTGACACCACCGACTCCAACGCGATGGCTGCCGCGCGGAACGACCCAGGAGCCGGGGCGAGCGCGGCGGCCGAGTCCCCGATCGCAACCCGCGCCGCCGAAGACTTCGCGCTCGACACGGCGCCACGCGATCTCCGGGGGGCGATCGACGACTCGATCGCGCGCCTCAAGGGTGGACAGCTCGGATCGCTCCCCGCCATCCTGGCGATCCTCGTCCTCGTCACGATCTTCGGTGCCGTCAGCCCGGACAGCTTCCTGTCGAAGGTCAACTTCGCGAACTTCCTCGAGCAGTCGTCCGCTGTCATCGTCATCGCGATGGCGGTCACGTTCGTGCTCCTCCTCGGCGAGATCGATCTCGCCGCCGGATTCACGGCCGGTGTGTCGGCAGCCGTGCTCGCGACCCGACTCGAGGACTGGTCGCTGATCCCTGCGCTCGGCGCCGCGGCGCTGACGGCGCTCGCACTGGGTTCGTTCACCGGCTTCATGGTGGCCAAGGTCGGCATCCCGTCGTTCGTGGTGACACTGGCGAACTTCCTGCTGTTCCAGGGGATCCTGCTCCAGCTCGTCCGCCAGGGCGGCAGTGTCCGCATCGACAATCAGATCATCAAGGACCTCGTCGGGGCGAGCATGAGCCCGACCGTCTCGTGGATTTTCGTGGCGATCGCCTTGGCGCTCTATGCGCTCGCGCTGCTTCGCAAGCAACGTGTCTCCCACGGGGCGATCCCCATGTCGTTGGTCGCGATCAAATGGGGTGCCGCCGCCGTCGGCGCCGTGATCGTCACCGTGATCCTCAACCAGAACCGCGCGTTCCCGAATGCCCCGGCCCCGATCGAGGGGATTCCGTACGTCGTTCCGCTCGTCCTGATCCTGCTGCTGGTCCTCACCTTCGTGCTCACCCGGACGCGCTACGGCCGCCACCTGTACGCCGTCGGCGGCAACGCCGAGGCGGCTCGCCGCGCCGGCATCAACGTCACCCGGATTCGGCTCTCGGCCTTCACCGCGACCGGACTGATCGCCGGCATCGGCGGACTGTTCCTCGCATCGCGGGTGAACTCGGTCGATCCGAACACCGGGGCCAACGACACCCTGTTGCTCGCCGTCGGGGCGGCCGTGATCGGCGGCACGTCGCTGTTCGGCGGACAGGGACGCATGCTGAACGCCGTGCTCGGCGGCTTCGTGCTCGCACTGATCCCGAACGGGCTGACGCTCGTCGGCAAACAGGAGATTCCCGGTTTCGGCGAGGTCGACTTCGGCAGCTCGGGCATCAAGTTCATGTGCGCGGGGTTCGCATTGCTGCTGGCATCGAGCGTCGACGCCCTCAGCCGCAAGCGAAGCAACTGACCCGGCGCGGATTCCGGACGCCACCGGACTGCGCCGCGGCACTACCGTCGGCGGGATGCACCAGCCACCGGCGTTTCGCGAGGAACGAGATGACGTCGTCGTCGAACTCGTCCGGCGTGCCGGGTTCGGTCACCTGGTCGTCACCAACGGCGACGGCTTGGTGTCGACTCCCCTGCCGTTCGTCGTGGACGACGAGCTGACGTCGGTGCGCGCCCACCTCGCTCGACCGAACTCGACCTGGCGGGCGGCGCCGTGCAAGGCCCTGATCATCGTGCCGGTCAGCGACGCGTACGTCTCGCCGAGTTGGTATCCGAGCAAGGCCGAGCATGGCGAGGTCGTCCCGACCTGGAACTACGAGGTCGTCCACCTGCACGGCCGCCTGATCCCGCACGACGACGCCGAGTGGGTGCACCGACAGATCACCGACCTCACCGCGCACAACGAGTCGGCGATGGCCGAACCGTGGGCCGTCACCGACGCGCCGGAGGAGTACATCTCCCGGCAGCAGCGAGCCATCGTCGGCGTCGAGCTGCTCGTCGACCGGATCGATGCCAAGCGCAAGCTGAGCCAGAACCGATCCGACGCCGACCGAACCGGAGCCCAGGACGGTCTCGCCGGCCGGGACGACCGCTCACGAGCCGTCGCCACAGCAATGGCCCGCGACCAACCCACCGGCGGCTGACCGGAGGCAGCTACTGCAGCTCGCCGAGGGTGTCGGCCTTCACAGCGCCGCGCTGCCCCATCGGCTGGTCGCCCCCGATCGTCGTGTCATGCGCCGTCTGGTGTTCGGTCTCGGCGTTGATCTCGGCACCGAGCAGGACGAGCACCGCCGTCAGCCAGAGCCACAGCAGGGCCACGATCACACCGGCGAGCGAGCCGTAGGTCTCGTTGTAGGAACCGAACTGGTTGACGTAGAACTGGAAGCCCAGGGTGACCACGATCCAGGACACGACCGCGAACACCGACCCCATCGACACCCACCGCCAACGGGCCGGGCTGCGATCGGGTCCGATGCGGTAGAGCACGGCGAGTGCGGCCATGAAGCTCAACGCGAGGCCGGGCCAGATCGCGATGTTGAGGACGCGTCGCGTGCCGACGCCGAGCGCCGACGCATCGATGATCCTCGGAAGGGCGACGACCATGAACACGGCGAACGCGACGTAGAGGATCGCTCCGAAGGTCAGCACGAGGGACGCTCCCTTGCGGGCGAACCAGCTTCGTGTTTCCTCCTCGTCGTAGGCGATGTTGATCGTGTTGACCAGCTGCCCGATCGCCCCGGAAGCGGTCCACACCGACAGCACCACACCGATGACCAAGCCGAACGACAACGAACCCGACGACTGCTCACTGATCGTCGCCAGCTGATCCGACATCAACGACTGCGCTTCGGTCGGCAAGGCGCCGAAGAGATCCTCGATGACCTCTTCGGGATCGTCGCCCTGTGCGACGAGACCGAGGATCGACACGAGGGCCGCCAGCGCCGGGATCAGTGCGAGGAACGAGTAGAACGCGACCGCGGCGGCGGCCATGCCGACGTGGTCGTTCCCCCACTCGTCCTTGACGCGTAGTGCGATGTCGCGCCAACCGCGCCACGGCATGTTCAGCGGGCTCGTGGCGGCCCGTCCGCGCTCGACGCCGCGCACTCCGTCGTCGCCGCCCGGGACGATCGGGGCCGTCACGTCCACGACGTCACGACGCGACGGGGCGTCGTCGGTTTCGAGGTCGTCGGTGGATTCGGTGGCAGCCATCGGTCTGGGCCGTACCCGTTGTGCGCAGTGGGTAACCCGAAGGGTCCGCATGACGACCGGGCGCCGTCTTCGGTCAGCCGCCCTCGGCCTTTCCGCTTCGGCCTCTCGGCGGCGCCCGCCGGGATTTCCGTGTTACCACGTTGTTACCAGGCGTTTGTAGCTTCGCACTGTCGTTCGTTTCGTCGAACGGCACCATCCGCCAGACGGGCGGTCGTGGAGGAGCGGGAGGAAGCCACCGGTGGTCGGACGAGCCATGCGAACGAGGTCGAATGTCGAGGGCCGGTCGGTCGGCCGGAGCGCGGTCGCGTGGTCGGCGGCGACGGCGCTCGTCGCACTCGCCGTGTCGGTGGTCGCGCTGGCGACGCCGACGCCGGCGGTCGCGGCGAGGTACGCCCCGATCGGTCCGCCGCCCGCCTGCGTCGTGGTCGACGACGTCGCCGGCCTCGGATGTGTCGATGCGCCACTCAGCGCGAAGGTCAGCGGAAGCTACGCGGCCGGAGGCTCGTTCACGGTGACGACGGCCCCGGCGGGGATTCCGGCGTGTCAGAACAACAACCAGTTCGGTTGTCACATCGCGATCTACAACCCCGGGGTGGGGCGGTGTGTCTATCTGGCCAACAACGACCCGACCGACGTTCGACCGTGCGAACCCCTGAGCAGCGAGGGTGGCGTCTCGCTGTCGCGGGTGTCGTCGCTGTGCGCTGATTCGATGGGGGACGTGTACTTCTTCGGCGGACATCCGGAGGAGAACTGGTGGGTCAGCCGCGCCGCGCGGGCGTCGAACTGCGAGTACGCCGTCTCGGACGCCCCGATCGACAACCTGCTGGGCCCGACGTTCGTGCTGGTGACCACATCGGTTCGCGAATGCGTGTACACGCCGGGTCGGTGCACGTGGAACTACAACATCGACGGCCAGCCGGCGAACACCTATCGCACCGTGGTCGAGTCGGCGTGGTTGCCCGTCCAGGGCACGCTCGCGCCGCATGCCGCGTTCGACGCGACCGAGACGAGCACGCCCGGATACGTCGCGTTCGCGAACCGGTCACAGGAGTGGGACGATGGGATCACCACCTGGGAGTGGGACTTCGGTGACGGTGCGACCTCGACGGACTACAGCCCCCGGCACCTCTACGACGATGCTGGCGAGTACTCCGTCACGCTCACGATGCACAACTCCGAGCATCCCGACCGTTCGGTGACCGACACCGTCGAGATCACCGTTCCGGAACTCACCGTGGCCGTCTACAACCCCGGCGCCGACTTCGGGCCGGAGGGAACGGGCAACCGCTTCTCGATCGGCGACGAGTTCACGGCGCGGGTGACGGTGGGCACCGACACGGACCTGACCGGCACGGCGCCGGTCGGCGACCTGGTGAACCTGCCGGCGCAGGTCGAACTCGTCGACACGATGCCGGTGGTCTCGTCGTTCGCGCTCGGCGCCGACGCCACCCGCACCTACGACGTGACACTGCGAGCGGTCGCCCCCGGCAACTTCACCCTGCGCTCGACCTGGGGAGCGACCGACCACGTCGGCCGCGTACTCGGCCCCGTCGAGGGCACCATGGGCGCGGCGGTCGCGGGCCTGACGGTGGAGATCACCGCCGATCCCGAGCGGTTCGTCATCGGTGAGGACAACGACGGCGACGGTGACGTCACCGACGCGGACGCCGACGTCGACGTCACCGTGTCGGTGACCAACGTGTCGACCGGCCCGGTCACCGACATCACCTACGACGAACTCGACCTGGCCTCGAACATCGTCGGCGAACCCGAGGTGGCGCTCACGCTCCAGTCGGCGCCGGACCGCGGCTTCGACGATCTGGCGATGGGCGAATCGGACGAGCTGACGTGGACGTTCCGCGCCACCGACCCCGTCGACGCGAACGCCCACATCCTCGTCTCCGGTGCATCGGACGGTGCCGACACCCGAGCGTACGGAGAGGCCGACATCCGGTCGTTCACCGACCAGCTCATCGAAGCGACGATCACCCAGCCCGCCCAGACCCTGAACTCGGGTCAGGTCGTCCGTTTCGACGGAACCTTCACGAACGTCACCGACGAGACGATGGACGAGCCGACCACGGTGTCGTTCGGGGTCGCCCACGTCCTCAGCGGGGCGTTCGGCGGCAGCGACAACAACGCCGGCAACGGCTACTTCACCCCGCCCGGTTCGGCGACGCCGACCGGGATGACGATGTTCGAACTCGCTCCGGGCGAGTCGATCGAGCTCGAGTCGATCGTGCAGACACTCGAGTCGACGGGGCCGTCCGGGTTCACGATCAAGTACCAGATCTTCCCGTACGTCCCCGATGACGACGAGCCGACCGAGTACGTGGCTGCCGACCCCGAGAACACCGAAATCGTCGACACGGGCGGATCGTCCGACACCTTCACCGTCAACCTCGTGCCGATCGCCCCCGAAGCACAGGCGGAGTCCGCGAACTGGATCAGCTGCTACGAGGACATGATCGGCGACCTGTTCGGCAACGTCGGCTACGTCGGCTGCAAGCTCGCCCGCGGCATCGAGACCTTCGGTCAGGGAATGTGGCAGATCGGTGTGCTCGCCGTCGATGCCAACATCGGCATCGCTCAGGCCAAGGCCTGGATGGCACGCACCGCGTTCGACTACCTGCGCGGCGACGAGGCGGCACGGCAGATCATCGTCGACGAGATCGTCGCCGAACTCACCGAGCTGAAGCGGCTCGGCCACGCCGTGCTCCAGAGCGTCACCGTCGACCAGTTGACCGAGCTGGCCGGCGGCATGGTGTACAACGCGGTCGACCGCATGTACACGGTGTTCTCCACCGGCAACCTCACGCTGATCACCGGCGAGGTCGCCGAGGTGGTCGGCGAGAACCTCGACATGTCGCTCGAGGCGCTCGTCGCCGCCCGTGCCACCGCCAAGACGCTCGCGGCCGTCGGCGGGAATCGTGGCCTGCTCAGCGGGGCGATCGAGTCCGGGATCCGAGCGAACAACCGCGACGCCATCTCGGAAGCCGGCCAGGTCATCCGGACGCAGGGCTCCGAGGCGCTTCCCGACTCACGCGTGCTCCCCGCCGGCGTCGACGTGACCGACCAGGCGAGGATCCTCCGTGCGTTCGGTGCCGGCATCGACGACATCAAGGCACTCATGAAGATCGCCGCCGATCAGGGCGTCCAGATCGTCTTCCGCTCGCGAGCCCCGCGATCGATCGAACTGATCAAGACACGACGGGCGTTACCCAAGCCGCAGGGCGTGAAGACCAAGGGCGTCAACGACCTCGACATCGAGTACCTCGGGTATCGCCGGGCCGACGAGGCGCTCGTCGTCGTCGCGGAACCGCCGCTGCCCTATCACCCGAAGGGCGAAGCCCGTGACCAGGCGATCGAGGCCTACCTCGACGCCAACACGAAGTTCCAGGAACTGCCGGACGGGCCGGAGAAGGACGACCTCCGTACCGCGCTCACGGAGCGACTCCAGACGCGGTTGAAGGAGTGGGAGGAGTTCGCGGTCACCACCGGGAAGGACAATCAGCGCGTGCAGTGGGAGGAGAACGGCATCCAGGTCGACTTCGACCCCGAGAAGAACGGTCTGGACCGGCAGTTCATCTCCCAACAGGACAACTTGAACGCCAAGCTCGAGCCGATCGAGTATCCCGATGGGCGCCGGGCGTGGAAGGTCAAGATGGAGCACCCCGACGGCGTGGCCGGCCCGGACGGATCGACCTTCTACGACATCACGGGCGACATCGACTTCCTCGCGATCCTGACGCCCGACGGACGTGTGCTCGGCGATGTCGCCGACCCCGTCCAGCGGGCACAAGAGCTGCAGCAACGGGCCGCCGTCTACGAGCAGATGCGGGCACTGGTCGGGATGCAGCACGGAGAGTCGTTCACCCTCGTCAATCCGAACCACCGAACCAAGTTCGTCGGACAGGGGATCGACGCCGAAGGCGGTGAGACGCTGCTCGCCGTCACCCCCAACGAGCGGGTGATGACGACCTACTTCGACGACCGGTTGTCCACGCTCGAAGGTGGACCGAACGCCCACCTGATCGACGGCGTCCAGCGCTCCTACTTCCAAGGCCTGATGACCGAGACCGCCAGTCCGTACCGAGCGCTGAACCTGATCACGCTCGCCGAACTGACGAGCCTGTATCAGTCGTGGGACAACGTGACGCTCATCTTCAGCGCGTCGGTACTCGCTCGTCTGGTCAATGCGCTCAGCGACAGCCAGGTCACGCCGAGCTTCGGGCGGGACCGAGGCGTCATGGTGCAGCCGTCGCCGACCGGGGGGCTCGAGCAGTACGTCCCGGGTCCGGGCGCTCGGACCGCTGCTCCCGACGTGGTGGGGCGGGCGTTCGCTGCCGACCGTCTCGTCGAGGCGGCGACACCGACGGACCCCATCCTCGCTGCGCTGGTCGCCGCCGGCTTCGAGATCCCCGTCGGAGCGCAGGGCGGCCGGTGGGTCTCCGTCGACCCCGCTCCCTACGTGGACGGCGGTCGGCTCGCGCTCGCGCCGATGACCTATCTGTCCGACGACGTCGACGCCGGCGCCACCGAGGTACCGGTGCTCGATCTCGCCACCATGCAGATGCCGACGGACGGCCCCTTCTTGCGGCCCGGCGACCGCGTCGTCGTCGACCCTGGCGGGTACGACGAGGAGTACGCGACCGTCGCCTCGGTGGAGCCCTTCCGGTTCACGGCGCCGCTCCAGCGTGGCCACGAGGTCGGCACGATGGTGCTGATGCTCACGGGCTCGACCGGCCCGAACCCGGTGCCTGTTCCCGATCCCGATCCCGATCCCGACCCCGACCCGGACCCGGACCCGGACCCCGATCCCGGCGATGCCTCGGTCGTTCCCGTGGTGCCGGGCCGGTTGCTGGAAACCCGCCAAGGACCGAACAACACCACCATCGACCACGAGTTCGAAGGCAACGGACCCATCAACAGCGGACGAGTCATCGAACTCCGAGTCACCGGCCGCGGCGGCGTCCCCAACGACGCCGAAGCCGTCATGCTCAACGTCACCGCCATCGTCCCCGACGCCGCCGGACACATCACCGTCTACCCCTGCGGCGCCGCCCAACCCAACGCATCCAACCTCAACTACCAACCCGGCGACGTCACCCCGAACGCCGTCCTCGCCAAGATCGGCACCAACGGCAAC
>NZZV01000058.1 GCA_002698945.1 Acidimicrobiaceae bacterium | reverse complement strand
CTGAGCCTGGATCCACCGTCTTGAGGTGAGGGGGTCGGGTGGTGACAGTCTCGGGCCGGCTGGTGTGATGAACGTTGGCGGGCTGGTGTTGGGGCGCGTTGAACCGGGTTCGGTCCGTTTCGTTGGGTTGGTGACGCTGCGGCTGGGTTCTGCGGCGCGTCGACCGCTGGGCCGGGGACTATCCGGCGGGTCCGGGAATGGCGCGCAGGTTGGTGAGCACCTGGTCGAGTTGGTGTTGCCAGGGCCACAGGGTCGGGAACCGCAGGGTGGGGCGTCCGGAGCGGTTGACCGCGACGGCGGGCACGGCGATGAGCCGTGTGCGCAGGGTTCGGGTGTTGACCGGTTCGTGTTCACCGAGGATGACGGTCCAGCAGCTGAGGTTGTGGGCGATGACGGCGCACGCGAACCAGGCGGCATTCGCGGGGTAGTGCCCGGAGGGAATGTGTTCGGCTCCGCCGTCTTTGAGTTCGCGGATCGCGAGTTCGACGACGGCGTGTTGACGGTGAAACGCGTCGGCGGCCACGGTGTCGAGGTCGTCGCGGTTGGTGATGAAGCTGTGATGTCTCCAGTGCGGGAACAGGCGGGCTTGGGCGGTGTCAGCGAGTCTGGTGCGGCGCACTACCAGCCGGACGATGCGACGGTGCTTGTTCAATCGTCCGCCGCCGACGTAGGTGGTTTCGGCGACTTGGGCGTATCCGCCGATGGTGTAGTCGATGTCGATCCAGGCGTCTTCGGGGATCGCTGCGATTGCGGTCTTCACCTTGGTGTTGTTGGTGACGGTGATCGACCACGACATGCGATGGCGGTCCATGGTGCGCAGCAGTTCCCACGACCAGAACCCCGAATCGGCACGCACCGTCTTCGCCCCGGTCGCCTTCGCGCGTTTCAAGATGCCGGCGAGTTCGTCGACGAACCGGTTGACCCCACGCGACGATCCGGCGGAGCCTTTGCGCATCCGGGAAAACAAGATCTCCCCGGTCCCGGCTCGTGTCGCTACGAGGGGGTGGTAGCCGAGACACTTCGTGTAGCCGTATCCGGCGCCGTGCTTGTCGTGGCCGTGGACCTCACAGATCGTCGAATCGAGATCGATCACCAGATCGCCCTCACCGGGTCCGGCACCTGCCGCCCACGCGTTCGCCAACAACCGTGCGGCGACGGCGTCGAGTTGACGCACGAACCCGAACGTGAACGACCGCAGGAACGTCCCGATCGTGGACGGTGCCATCACCTTGAACGGCAACACCTGCTGGGTCGCCCCAGCGCGCAACATGTTGACGTGGTCGATGTGGGTGGCGCCAGCGAGCATCGCGGCGACCAAGGTGCAGATCTTGCGGCCCGGCGCGAACGACCCGGTCCGCACCCAACTGTTCGCAAGGCGTTCCAGGCCGAGCCGGACCATCAACGTGGCGACCACGATCAGCCCAGCATTCGCGATCAAACCGTCATGATCGAATGCCGTGTCATAGCGGTCGAGGGTGCGCGATACTGGGAACACAGAAAGTGCCTCCTGTTGTTGGTGAGACTGTGACTTCGAACATCACAATCATCCCAGCTCAGGAGGCCTTTTTGGTGGACGCGCACCACCCACCACAGTCACCTACACGGTGAATCCAGGCTGAGACCTCGGCGGCCCCCGTCCGGGATTCCGCACCAACAACACCGAGAACGCGCACGCGCACGCATGCCACAGTTTCTCGGCGGCTCCAGTTGCGGAAACCGCACCCGACCCCGCCGAGAAACCCGACACCGCACCGCCTAAGACCTCGGCGGCCCCCGTCCGGTATCCCGCACCGACAACACCGAGAACGCCCGACCGAACTCACCCCACCGTTCTCGGCGGCTCCCCTTGCGGAAACCGCACCCGACCCCGCCGAGAAACCCGACACCGCACCGCCTGAGATCTCGGCGGCACCCGTTGCGGAAACCGCAACCAGGCCCACCGAGAACGCGGCGGCGCTCACGCGTCAGGGGCGGTGGGCGACGACGACGGTGTCGCGGGCGACGTGTTCGCCGGCGTCGGTCTGGACGTGACGGTCGACGGTCTCGGCGCGTTCGACGATGAGGGTGTCGCCGATCGCCCCGACCACCTGAGCCGGTGTGGTGAGGACATCTGGACTCGGCGGACCGCCGTAGCCGTGGTCCAGGTTGTCGAGGTCGTGATTCACGAGCACGAGGTGTCCACCGGGCGCGACCGCCTCGGCGGCTCGCTGGAGAATCGGGGCGAGCTGCTCGCTCGGGAGCTGCAGATACGCGATGACCACCAGGTCGAAGCCGCCCGGTGTGGGCACGTAGGTCGTGAGATCGGCGACCTCGGTGGTGATCGTGAGCCCGCTCCGCTCCGCGATCGCCCTCGCCTTGTCGATGGCGACGGCGGAGAAGTCGACGGCGGTCGAGTCCCACCCCTGTTCGGCCAGCCAGAGGGCGTTGCGGCCCTCGCCCGCTGCGAGGTCGATCGAGCGGCCCGGCTCGAACGCCGAACAGATCTCCTCGACGAAGCCATTCGGTCCGGCGGACCACATCAGCTCGGTGTCGCGGTAGCGCTCGTCCCACGTCGTTGCGTCCACGCCCATGACGCTACGCCCGGCCGCCCGACGTCGGCCAGGGCCGAAGGGCGCATCCCCGGTGAACGTGCCGGCCCATCGCCGCCAATCCAGTGGGAACCGCTCCGGACTGGTGGCACGATGACATCGTGTCCCGCACCGCTGCGCTCGCTGTTGCCGCCGCACTGCTCACGGGCACCGGCGTGGTGGCTGCGACGAGTGGAACCGTCGCGATCGTCGAGGAACGGGCCGACCGCGGTCAAGACGCACAGGTCGCCGAGACGGTGCCGCCGCCGTCGACCCCCTATCGGCTGCCCGTCGACGCCTCGGCGGGGCCCGGCTGGAACCCGACCCACTCGTCGTATCCGGCGACCGACATCTTCCTCCCGTGTGGGGCCGACGTCGTATCGCCCGTTCACGGCACGGTCACCCACGTCCGTCGGGTCGACTCGTGGGATCCGGCGGTCGACGACCCGGCGACCCGGGGTGGCAGGTCGGTGGCGATCGTCGGCGTCGACGGCGTGCGCTACTACTTCGCGCACTTCCGCTCGGTCGACGCGGCGATCGTGGTCGGCGTCACCGTCGAGCCGGGACGGCTCCTCGGCTCGCTCGGCGACAGCGGTCGAACGTCCGCGTGCCACCTCCACTTCGGGATCTCGCCGAACTGTTCAATCGAGGAGTGGTGGGTGCGGCGAGGGGTCGTCTGGCCCGCTCCGTACCTCGACGACTGGCGCGTCGGCCGCCAGACGAGTCCGGCCTCCGCCGTTCGCGAGTGGGCGGTCCGGTATCCGGATGCCTGCGACGACCCGTCGGTGATCGGCGCAGCCTGAGCCCAACCCTGCGGATGTCCGGGCCAGGGTCTATGGTCTGACCATGGCAGAGACCGACCGGGGGGCGGCGCCGCCGAGCCATTGGCTGCGCCTGCTCGAGGCCCGCGCCGTCTTCGAACTCGGCGCGGTCATGGCAGCGGCGCCGTGGCTGCGGATGATGGGGCGCGGCGACGACCATCCCGTCCTGATCCTCCCCGGCTTCCTCGCCGACGACTCCTCCACCCTCCCGCTGCGCTACATCCTGCGCGGCCAGGGGTACTGGGTCGACGGGTGGGACCTCGGGCGAAACATCGGGCCGACGCCGGCGATCGTCGACGGGCTGATCGCCAAGCTGCAGATGATGCACGACCGTCACGGCGCCCCCGTGACGCTCATCGGCTGGAGCCTCGGCGGGATCTACTCACGACGGCTGGCGCGCAAGTACCCGCACCTCGTACGTCAGGTCATCACGCTCGGGAGCCCGTTCCGGATCACCGCCGACGACCGCAGCGCGGTGTCGCGCATCTACGACCGACTCAGCCCGCAACACATCCCACTCATCGAGGAGGCCCTGCCCGGGCACGAGGCCGGCGAGCTACTGGTGCCGGCCACCTCGATCTACACCCGGTCGGATGGGGTGGTGCGCTGGTGGCAGTGCCTCGACGACGAGGGACCTCTCCGCGAGAACATCGAGGTGTACGGCAGCCACTCGGGACTCGGCTTCAACCCGGCCGCGATCTACGCGATCATCGACCGGCTCGCTCAGAAGCCGGGCGAGTGGACCAAGTTCGAGGCGCCGCCGGGGACCAGCCAGTTCTTCCCGAAGCCCGCCATCTGGCGCCCCACCGTCGCCGCCTGACGTTTCGACCAGGTGACTCCGCCCGACCGTGTGTCGGATGGTGCCTGGCAGCATCCGACACATCCCGTTTTCGGGCGGTTGGCGGGGATGAGTACCGTTCGAGGCATGTCACGGCCACCCGCCACCCAGTACTCGATCCATCTCCAAGTGACGCTCGACAACGTGCCGGGCGTACTCGGACGACTGGCAACCGAGATCGGGGCAGCGGGCGGCAACATCTTCGCCGTCGACGCGTTCGTCGCGAAGGGGAAGTCGCTCGACCGCGACATGGTCGTCAACTGCAGCTCGGTCGAGCACCAGGCCGAGGTCGTGCGCGCCGTCGAGAACACGCCCGGCGTCGTCCTGCGCGACTGGTGGGACCGCACCTTCCGCAAGCACGAGGGCGGCAAGATCGAGGTGCTGTCGCTCTACCCCGTCGGCGATCAGGACGACCTGTCGATGATGTACACCCCCGGCGTCGCCCGCGTGTGCAACGCGATCGCCGCCGACGAGTCGCTCGCCGACGAGTACACGATCCGCAAGAACACCGTCGCCATCGTCTCCGACGGCACCGCCGTGCTCGGCCTCGGCGACATCGGGCCCAAGGGGGCGATGCCCGTGATGGAAGGCAAGGCGCTGCTGTTCAAGGAGTTCGGCAACGTCGATGCGTTCCCGATCTGTCTCGACGTGTCGTCGCCGCAGGAGATCATCGAGACCGTCGTGCGCCTGGCACCGACGTTCGGCGGCATCAACCTCGAGGACATCGCGGCGCCGGGTGCGTTCGAGGTCGAGGAGGCGCTGAAGGAGCGGCTCGACATTCCCGTCTTCCACGACGATCAGCACGGCACCGCCGTGGTGACCCTCGCCGCGCTCGAGAACGCGTTGCGCATCACCGGCAAGAAGATGGAAGACCTGTCGGTCGTGATCTCGGGCGTCGGTGCGGCCGGGGTTGCGATCGGCAAGATCCTGATGGGCGCCGGGGCGACCAACATCGTCGGCGTCGACTCGCGCGGCGCCGTCTACGACGGTCGTGACGGGCTGAACAAGTGGAAGCAGTGGTTCGCCGAGAACACCAACGCCGAACGCAAGCAGGGTGCGTTGAGTGACGTGATGGCCGGCGCCGACGTGTTCATCGGCGTGAGCGCGCCCGACGTGCTCACCCAGGACGACATCCGCGCGATGAACGCCGACCCGATCGTGTTCGCCATGGCGAACCCCGACCCCGAGATCCGACCCGAACTGGCGGAGGGTCTCGTGCGAGTGATGGGGACCGGCCGCAGCGACTACCCGAACCAGATCAACAACGTGCTCGCGTTCCCGGGCATCTTCCGAGGCGCGCTCGACGCCCGAGCGAAGAGCATCACGGAGAACATGAAGCTCGCCGCCGCCAAGGCGATCGCCGAGTCGATCTCCGACGAGGACCTGAACGAACAGTTCATCATGCCGCCGGTGTTCGACAAGTCGGTGTCGCAACGGGTGGCGGAGGCCGTGTGCGCCGCCGCCATCGAAGACGGCGTCACCCGAACCTGAACCAGGTCGGCTGCTGTCGGTTGATGTCGGTTGATGTCAGACCACGACCGACCATCCAGCCATCTGGCAGCACTGCGAAGGTCGTCGGTCGTGGTCTGACATCGACCGACAGGCCTGGGGACATCTCCCCGTGGCACGAGGCGGCCGGATCGGCCATGCTGTACGGATGCGGCCGACCACTCGACGCATCCTGACCGCCACCATCAGCGCTGTGGTGCTGCTGAGTGCCTGCTCGTCCGGCGACGACGAGGCAGACGCCACGTCGACGACCGAGGCGACCACCACCACGGCCGCCCCCGAGACCACCGCCGCCGCCACGACGAGCACGACAGCGGCACCGACGACGACCGAAGCGACCAGCACGACCTCGACCACCGAGGCGACGATCCCCACCCAACCCGCCACGACGACCACACCCCCACCCCCCACCACCAACCCCGGAGACCCCAACTGGCTCGAGATCACGCAAGGGCTGCTCAGCACACTCAACGACCTACGAGCGAACCCAGACCTTGGGCGCATCGGCGAGTACTGCGTTGCAGGGGAGAACTCGTGCCAGAGCTTGCACGGAACGGAAGTCCAGCGGCTCGTGGAGGAGAACTGGCGGGTAGTGGGCCTTGACAACCCAGTGGTGACCAGGGCCGAAGTGATCGAAGTCGCCACAGACTTGCCTGACGCGGCCCGTTGGCATCAGGTTCGGGTGACGACGGAGCCTCAGGATCTCAGTGAAGCTCGCATCGTCGACAGTTCCGGCGAGACCGTCTTCCAGCTCACTCGCGATGAGGACGCTCCGCCTGAACGGCTAGATCTCGTCCTGCTGAACACACCAGATGGTTGGAGAGTTCTCGCCAGCGATGCATCCACGGAGGGATAGCGTGACCGATCTGCTTGGCTACTCGGCCGTGTTGCTGGCCCTCACAGTTTCGAACCCCTCCGAGCCAACGACCTGCGACTTGAGCAACAGCGTCGCTTGTCTCGCAGAGACCGAGCCGCCGCCGAAGCCTGTGCGGACAAACACAGAACAGCCGGGCGGGTCGAACACAACCGCCGCGATCCCGGCGAGTCCGATTGTCTGGAGTCGGGACTACATCCCGTCGATTCCTGCCGGAGACCCGCCCTGTCGACGGACGAACGAGACCGCGGATGAGATCATCATCACCTACGCCGCTCAGTGGTTGGTGCAGGTCACGAACACGGACACGGGGGAGTTGTTGGCGATCTATACGTATTGCGAGTGGCCGGGGGAGGATCCTCCCCAGCCGCCTGCTCTCCCGGAACCTCCCGGCGAGACCGATCTGGCGACTCGGGAGATCCTGTCACTCGAGATCGGCGTCAACCCGCCGCTCGACGGGATCGGCGGGGTGACCCAACTCGACACCTGGTTCTGGTGCGACGACCCCGGCACGGTCGACGTCGAGGCCCGCACCAGCGGGTCGGTCGCGAGCGCCGAGGTCGGGATCAGCGAACTGGTCTGGACGATCACCGGCCCGAGCGGTACCGAGACCCGCACCGCGACCAGCTGCGGCACCGAGCCCGACCCCTCTGGCAACGGTGACGGCGCCGCGGCCACGTGGACACCGACGCAGACCGGCGATCACCTCGTCACCCTCGGCGCCACCTGGAACGGCAGCTGGACCGCGCAACTCTTCCTCGCCCGCTTCGGCTGGGTCACCGCCGGTCCGTTCCCGCTCGACCCGCTGACGATCACCGGCGAGCCGGTCACCTACCCAGTGGTCGAGATCCAAACCGTCGGCGGCAGGCCTTGACGACAGAAGGGGTCAGGCACCCTCTGTCCGTCGTGTCGCGGCGGACAGAAGGTGCCTGACCGCTTCTGTCAGAGCAGCGACTCGTAGATGTCGACGGTCTTGCGGGCGGCGGCGTCCCAGCCGAAGTCGCGGACGGCTCGCTCGCGGCCGGCGAGCCCCATCTCGCGGGCGCGGTCGGGGTCGAGTACGACCGCGTCGATCGCCTCGGCGAGGTTGCGCTCGAAGCCCTCCGTGTCGTCGGCGTCGTAGTGGACGAGCGTGCCCGTCTCACCGTTGGCGACGACCTCGGGAATGCCGCCGACGTCGCTGGCGACGACCGCTGTCTCGCACGCCATCGCCTCGAGGTTCACGATGCCGAGCGGTTCGTACACCGACGGACACACGAACACCGTCCCGTGGGTCAGCACCTGGCGCACCTCCTCGCGCGACAGCATCTCCGACACCACGAACACGCCGTCGCGCGACGCCCGGAGGTCGGCGATCGCGGCGTCGGTCTCGGCGGCGAGTTCCGGCGTGTCGGCGGCACCGGCCAGCAGCACCAGCTGAGCCGACTCGTCGAGGTGGAGCGCGGCTCGCAGCAGATGCGGCACACCCTTCTGGCGGGTGATGCGACCGACGAAGACGACCAACGGTCGGTCGAGGTCGACGCCCAGTCGCTCGAGCACGGTGGTGTCGGGGTCGGGCCGATAGAAGTCGGTGTCGATCCCGTTGTGCACCACGTGCACCTTGGTCTCGTCGAGCTGCGGGTACGACGCCATCACGTCGCGCCTCGACCCGTGGCTGACGGCGATGACCGCGTCCGCGGCTTCGTACGCCGTCCGTTCGGCCCACGAGCTGACCCGATAGCCGCCGCCCAGCTGTTCTGCCTTCCACGGGCGTTGCGGTTCGAGCGAGTGCGAGGTCACGACGTGGGGGATGTCGTGGAGCAGCTTCGCCCAGTGGCCGCCCATGTTGGCGTACCACGTGTGGGAGTGGACGAGGTCGCAGTCGGCGGTCTGGTCGGCCATCGCCAGGTCGGCCGCCAGCGTGCGCAGCGCGGCGTTGGCGTCGGCGAGGAACGGTTCGTGTTCGGAGTGGGCGGTCGCACCGTCGCGCGGCTCGCCCATGCAGTGTACGTCGACGTCGATCAGCTTCGTGAGTTCGCGCACGAGGAAGTCGACGTGCACGCCGGCACCTCCGTACACCTCGGGCGGATACTCACGGGTCAGGATGCCAACGCGCACGCCAGCGACTGTAGACGCCGGCACGGGCTCAGTTCAGGCGTCGGGCGATGTCGACGAACTTGGTCGCGTAGTGGCGCGCGATGCCGATCTCGTGGTCGCTGAGCGAGGTCTTCGAACCGTCGGACGGGGTGTAATGGGTCGGTCCGTACGGGCCCCCACCCGAGGACGTCTCCCCGACCTCGTCGCTCGTGTAGCCCATCGGCACGATCACCATCCCCTGGTGATACGCGAAGGTCGACATCGTCAAGACGGTCGACTCGTGACCCCCGTGCATGGTTGCGGCGCCGGTGAAGAAACCCACCGGCATACCGGCGAGCGCACCCTGCTGCCAGAGCGGCCCGGTCTGATCCAGGAACTGCGACATCTGGGCGGCCCGATTGCCGAAGCGGGTCGGCGAACCGATGAGCAGACCGTCGAACGAGGGCAGCTCATCGACGTCCGCGTACGCCACGTCGGCCTGCGCCTGCGCGGCGGCCTTGGCGTTGTCGTCCATCGCCTCATCCGGCATGAGTTCGCGCACTCGCCGAAGGTGCGGCTCGGTACCCGCCGCTTCGACGGCGTCGGCCAGTTCCCTGGCGAGTGCGAACGTGGTGCCGTAGGTGGAGTAGTACACGATGCCGATATTCATGCCCGTGGCATACCCGGATCGTTCGAGGCCAACCTCGCTCCGACGTTTCAGATGCGGCCGGCGTCTCGGACGCGGCGAAGGAACTGAGCGGTGCGTTCGTGTTGCGGGGAGCCGAACAGTTGGCTCGGCGGCGCGTCTTCGAGGACGCGGCCCTCGTGAAGGAAACAGACCCGATCCGCGACGTCGCGGGCGAAACCCATCTCGTGGGTCGCGAGCAGCATCGTCATGCCGCGTCCGGCCAATTCGCGGATCACCCCGAGCACCTCGCCGACCAACTCGGGGTCGAGCGCGGAGGTGACCTCGTCGAGCAGCAGGATCTCCGGGTCGGCCATCAGCGCCCGCACGATCGCAGCCCGCTGGTTCTGGCCGCCGGAGATGCGGTTCGGGTACTCCTCGACCTTGTCGCCGAGTCCGAACCGTTCGAGCAGCTCACGTGCCTTCGCATCGGCGGACTTGCGGTCGACCCCGAGGGCGCGCCTCGGGCCGAGGGTGCAGTTGTCGAGCACCGACAGGTGCGGGAACAGGTTGTACGACTGGAACACGATGCCGACCCGGCGACGGACGGCGTTGGCGTCGGTGTTGCGAGCGGTGATGTCGATCCCGTCGAGTCGGATCGAACCGGCGTCGAGCGGGTCGAGCAGGTCGATACACCGCAGCAGCGTCGACTTGCCGGACCCGGACGGCCCGATCAGGCAGACGACCTCGTGCTCGTCGACGTCGAACGACATGCCGTCCAGCACGACCTTGTCGCCGTACGACTTGTGCACGTCGCGGATCTCGAGCTTCGCCGTCATCGTTGCTCCATCAGACGAGGGTTTGGGAGCGTTGGGCTCGATCGCGGGCGACGTACCAGTCGACGAAGCGGGTGAGCGGGATGCTGAGGGCGAGGAAGAGCACCGCCGCCACCACGTACGACGTGTAGTTGAAGGTGCGGGTCGTGTAGATCTGGGCCTCGCGCACGGCGTCGCGCACACCCAACACGGCGATCAGGGCGACATCTTTCTGCAGCGACACGACGGTGTTCATGAGCGCCGGCACGACGTTGCGGATCGCCTGCGGCAGGATCGCGAACCGCAGCGACTGCCACTGCGTCAGCCCGAGCGCGCGTGCCGACGAGCGTTGGCTCTCGGGCACGGCGTCGATCCCCGACCGATAGATCTCGGCGGTGTACGCCGAGTAGCTGAGCACGAGGGCGACCATGCCCCAGAACGTGGAGCTGTTCGGCAGACCGTCGATGTCGAGCGCCGGCACACCGAAGCCGAGCAGCAAGATGAGCAGGATCAGGGGGATACCGCGGAAGATGTCGGTGTAGATCACGGCGAGCAGGCGGATCGGAAAGAACGCCGGCCCGCGCAGGCTGCGCATGACGGCCACGATCAACGCCACGACCGGAATCGTGAGCATCGAGTAGACGAACAGCTCGATGTTGAGCCAGAACCCGTCGAGCACGTCGGGCCAGCTCTCCCGGAAGTCCTCGGGGTTGAAGAACTGGTCGCGCACGCGCGGCCAGTTCGGGCTGTTGACGACGAGCAGGAACCCGCCGCCGAAGAACACCACCGTCGAGACGACGGCGATGATGCCGGCACGTGCGCCCTCCTGGCGCAGCATGTCGGCGGTCGACTGGAAGAACGAGCGACGACGCGGGAGCCCACCCGGCAGCCCCGAAGGCTGCGGATCGGGTGCGCTCACCGCGTCGTCCTCACGTTGTTCCGACTCGCTCAGCTGTCGAGGGTCGGGATGTCGCCGCCGGCGGCGAGCCACTCCTGCTCGATGGCGTCGAGAGTGCCGTTGTCGCTGAGGGTCTGCAGCGCCGCGTTCACGCACGGCACGAGCGGGTTGCCCTCTTCGAACAGCATGCCGAGTTCGTCGGCGCTCTCGCCCGGGGGCAAGATGCCGATGACCGAGGCGTCGGTGATCTCGACGGCGGTGATGTAGTACGCCGTCGGGAGGTCGAACACGATCGCGTCGACCTGGCCGGCGTCGAACGCGGCCTTGGCGGCCGAGTTGTCGTCGTACACCTGCACGTCGCCGTCGGGATCGATGACCTGCTCGGCGTAGTCGAGGCTGGTCGTGCCGATCGCAGCGCCGATGCGCAGCGGCTTCAGGTCGGCGATGCTCGTGGCCGACGCGGCCGGCGAGTCGGCCGCACCGATGATCGCCTGGTCGACCTCGTAGTAGCCGTCGGAGAAGTCGACGACCTCGTCGCGGTCCTCGGTGATCGAGTACTGCTGGATGTTGAAGTCCCAGTCCTTGTCACCCGGCGCGATGACCTCGTCGAAGCCGGTGCGGACGAAGGTGACCTGATCGGCGGTGAAGCCCATCTCCTCGGCCAGCGCGAACACGAGGGCGCCCTCGTAGCCGGTGCCGGTCGTCGGGTCGTCGAAGTCGTCCTCGCCGGCGCCCATCCACGGCGGGAACACGGTCTCGCCGGTGGCGACGGTGAGCATGCCCTCCTGCACCAGCGGGAGCGGGTCGCACTCGCCGCCGGCGGCATCGGTGTTCGCCGTCGTGGTCTCGGTCGAGGGTTCTTCAGCCGGAGCCGTCGTGTCCGCGGGTTCCTCGGCGGGTTCGTCGGTGGGTTCTTCGGCCGGAGCCGTCGTGTCCGCGGGTTCCTCGGCGGGTTCTTCGGCCGTGGTGTCGGCGGTCGGTTCGTCGTCGTCACCGCAAGCCGCGGCGACGAGCGAGAGCGCGAGCACGCCTGCTGCCAATGATCGTGCCTTCATGGTTCCTCCCTAACGTCAGCCCAATCGTGAAGTGCCGGAGTGTAATGGCGCGTGTGTCGGTATTGCGTGGGCGCCCCGGCGGACAGGAGGTGTCGGATACCTCCTGTCCGACGGGAGTGTCGTCGTGACGTGCTGGATGGACAGGAGGTATCCGGGACACCTCCTGTTCGTGGTACGCAGTGTTCATGCGTTGGATCCAGATGGACGATGCGGTGTTCGACTACGTGCAGCGGCACGCGAACCCGTCGCACGACCCCGTGAGCGAGCAGCTCGCCGCGACCACCCAGGAGCGCTGGGAGGACCGGGCCGGCATGAACATCGGCCCGGATCAGGGCCACTTCCTGGAGATGCTGGTCGCGATCACCGGCGCCGAGCTCGTGGTCGAGGTCGGCACGTTCACCGGGATGTCGGCGCTCTGGATGGCACGCGCGTTGCCCGAGCACGGTCGGCTGATCTGCTTCGACATCACCGACCAGTACCTCGACATCGCCACCGAAGCGTGGGATGCCGGCGATGTGACCGACCGGATCGAGATGGTGATCGGCCCAGCCGCGGAGCGGCTCGCCGAGTACGAGTTCGACCGCCCGATCGACTTGGCGTTCGTCGACGCCGACAAGACCGGCTACCAGAGCTACCTCGACCTGCTCCTCCCCCGCCTGTCCGCCCGCGGCGTCATCCTGGTCGACAACGTCTTGTGGAGCGGTGCCGTCGTCGGCGACGACGACCAGAGCGAGTCGACCGTCGCCTTGCGCGCCTTCAACGACGGTGTCGCGGCCCGCGACGACGTCGTCGCCGTCATGCTCCCGATCGGTGACGGCGTCACCATGATCCGCCGCCGCTGACGCCTGCGCCAGTTCACCCCGTCAGAACACTCAGTCGAGGGCGAGCGACAGGCGGATCCCAGCATCGATCTCGGCGAGCTTCGCCAACGACAACTCACCGGCGCGTTCGGTGAGCATCCGCTTGTCGAGCGTGGTGATCTGGCTCACGTTCACGACCGAGTCCTTGCCGAGTCCCACGGTCGAAGCCTCGAGTTCGACGTTGCCGGGCGCGGCGGCAAGCGCGGTGTTCGACGTCACGATAGCGACCACCACGGTCCCGATCCGACTGCGGTTGAACGAGTCGGCGGAGATGACGACGACCGGTCGGCGACGTCCCGGTCCGGACCCGGCCGGCTCACCGAGGTCGGCCCACCACACGTCGCCCCGACGGATCATCAGTGGTCACCAGCCATCACCAGGGCTCGGCCGCGAGCCCGACGTTGGCCCGTTCGACGGTGGGATCGATCGACGACGACTCGTCGGCGTACACCGCGTCGAGCCGCTCGGTGACGTCGTCGTTGCGGGTCGACAACAACAGCGCCAGCGCCTCCGCGTACAGCGCCGAGCGGCTCATCCGCCGCTCACGAGCGAGCGCATCAGCTGCCTCGAAGAGCGCATCCGGGATCGACACGGCAGTCTTCACGCCGCGAGTATAACCCGGTATGAGTTCCTGCCGTGGCGTCAGCCCGGTCACGCGGCCCACCGGAGACGGTCGATGCGGCGGTGGCGCGGCCGGGCATCGAGCACGGGGAAGCCGTCCACGGTGATCGCATCGGCCAACTCGGTGAGCAACCGCTCGATCGCCATCACGATCCGCACCACGTCGAGCCACCGTTCCGTCTCGAGGTGGCGCGTCGCCTGGGCGACGAGGCGCGACCCGTCGACGAACCGGTCGCCGCACCATCCGAGCTGCAGCCCGACCAGTGCCCATTCGGCCACGGTCAGGCGTTCGTAGACGTGATCGCAGTCATCGCCGCACAGCTCGGCGTGCAGGTCGTACCACTGCTCCTCGTCGTCGTCGAACAGACCCCGTTCGTCCGCGAGCGCAGCGGTGCGGGTCGCGTGCCACCCCTCGAGCAGGATCGGCTCGTTCGGTCCGATGACGAGTTCGTCGAACACGACGACGTAGCCGGCGCGACAGCGGTCGGCCACGGCATCGATCCAACTCCGAAAGCAGACGTCGGCGAGTTGCCGATCGACCCCGGACGTGGCGGCGACCAGCGCGGGCGTGATCGGCTCGGTGGCGTCGACACGGCCGGCCATCGGTCGCGGCGGTCGTTCTCGAATCATGATTCCCTCCCTGGTACGGCGGAAGGGGAAGTCGGCGACCCTCAACGTAGCGGGAGGGTGTCACGCAGTTGCCGGCAGCCGCGCCCGGCGGGACCGGAGCGGCGGATGCGTGAGGGTCAGGTCATGTTCTCGATCAGGCCGAGGAGGTCGTCGGCGTGTTCTTCCTCGACGGCGAGGATCTCTTCGATCATGCGGCGCGTGGTCGGATCCTTGTCGCCGAGCCAGCGGACGATCTCGCTGTAGCTGGCGATCGCGATGCGTTCGGCGACGAGGTCTTCTTTGACCATGTCGACCAGGCTCTCGCTCGAGTCGTACTCGGAGTGGGCGCGGGTCGCGAGGCCCGCCGGGTCGAAGTTGGGATCACCGTTCAGCTGCGTGATGCGCAGGGCGACGCGGTCGACGTGATCCTGTTCCTCGTTGGCGTGCTCGAGGAACTCGGCCGCCACCGGACCGGCGTTGAGCCCCGTCGCGGTGTAGTAGTGCCGCTTGTAGCGGAGCACGCACACGAGTTCAGTGGCCAGGATCTCATTGAGGACCTCGATCACCCGCTCGCGGTCGGCGCCGTATGCGTCGGTGATCGGACCCTGCTCGATGTTCTCGCGGGCACGCGCCCGGATCGTCTCGATATCGGTCAGGAACTCAGCCATCTCTCTCCCAGGGGGTCGTGCGGTCGTGTTGCGACACGAGCGTGACCCGAACGGGCGACGTCGAAACCCCATCGCCGACCAGCCGGCCGGCCGGCCGCCCCGGCGCCTCACCGCGCGGAGACCCGGTTGCCGCCCTCGGCTTTGGATCGGTACATCGCCTGATCGGCGGCGATCATCAGCTGGTCGACGTCGACGAGATCGTCGCTCGAGCTGGCGACGCCGACGCTCACCGTCACGGACACGAGGGGCCACTCGCCCGACTCGACCGCGCTCCGGTAGCGCTCGCCGAGTCGTTCGGCCCCGGCGGCGTCGGTGCCCGTGAGGACGGCGACGAACTCCTCACCGCCCCAGCGTCCGACGACGTCGCTCGCACGGGTCTGGCTCCGGAGGATGTCGGCGATCGTCTGGAGCGCTTCGTCGCCGGCGACGTGGCCGTACGTGTCGTTGTACTGCTTGAACCGGTCGACGTCGATCATCACGACCGAGAACTTCGTGCCGTGGCGCCGCGCGCGTTCGACCTCGCCATCGAGCCGTTCGATCAGCGCTCGACGGTTCGGCAGCCGCGTCAGCTCGTCGGTGACGCTCTGTTCGGCCACGATCCGCAGCTGCTGTTCGAGCTGTGCACGAGACGCCTCGAGTTCTTCGTAGTACCGATCGCGTTCGGCGGCGGCGGCCTCGAGCGCGGCGATGGTCCGGCGGAGTTCGAGCTGAGCGATGACCTGGCGCGAGAGCGCCCACAGTGCCTGCTGCTGCTCGGGAGCGAGCCGGTGGGGTTCCTGGTGGATCACGCACAGCGTCCCGAGCGCGTGGCCACCGGCCGTCGTGAGCGGCACCCCCGCGTAGAACCTGACGTCGGCCTGGGCCACCATCGGGTTGTCGGCGAAGCGTTCGTCGGCGTGGGTGTCGGGAACGAGGAACAGCTGGTCGGGTTGCAGGATGGCGTGGGCGCAGAACGACACGTCGCGAGGGGTGCTCTCGATCTCGACCCCGACCTTCGACTTGAACCACTGCCGGCTCTCGTCGACGAGCGACATCAACGCGATCGGCGTCTCGCAGATCTGGGAGGCGAGCAGCGTGATGTCGTCGTACGCCTGCTCGGGCAACGTGTCGAGGATCCCGGTGTCCGCAAGGGCAGCCAACCGGTCGGCTTCGTCGTCGGGCAGCGGGGCGGTGATCACAGTGGTTCCTTCGTCGCGCGTCGACACGAACTTGACCCGACGACGGTGTCGCTCATGTCACCGCTTTCGGCGCCCGACCGACCGCCCGGACCGGGCTACTTCTCGCTCACGCCCTTGGGGGCGCGCTGGCCCATATAGCCGAACATGTAGCCGGCGACGCGACGAATCTGGATCTCCTCGGTGCCCTCGGTGATCCGGTAGCGCCGGTGGTGCCGGTAGATGTGCTCGAACGGCTTGTGACGGCTGTAGCCGAGACCGCCGTGCACCTGCATCGCCCGGTCGGCCGCCTCGCAGCACAGCCGGTTCGACCAGTAGTTGCACATCGACACCTTGTCGGAGACCGACCAGACGCCGTAGGTGTCCATCTGCCACGCCGTCTTCTGGATGAGCGCGCGCAGCATCTCGCACTGCGTCTGCAACTCGACGAGGGGGAACTGGATCGCCTGGTTCTGCGACAGGGGCTTGCCGAACGGTTTGCGCTCCTTCGCGTACTCGATCGACTGATCGATGCAGAATTCCGCTGCACCGAGGCTCGAGGCGGCCTGACGGATGCGGTTCTCGTTGAAGAAGTGCTGGACGACCTGCAGGCCCTTGCCCTCACCGCCGAAGATCGCCGAGTTCGGCACTCGCACGTCGGTGAGCGAGATCGTGGCGTGGTCGGTCGGCATGTTGAACGTCCACAGGAACTCTTCGATCTTGAACCCGGGCGAGTCGGTCGGGACGAGGAAGGCGGTGATGCCGGTGCCGTCGCCGTCGTCCCCGCTGGTGCGGGCGAAGATCAGGTCGTACTGGGCGTGATCGATGCCGGTGTTCCAGGTCTTGTTGCCGTTGATGATCCAGTCGTCGCCGTCACGAACGGCCCGCGTGTCCATGTGGGTCGCATCGGAGCCGTGGTCCAGCTCGGTGATGCCGAAGGCGAACCCCCGCTCGAGACGGGCGAGGGGCTCCACCCACTCTGCCTTCTGCTCCTCGGTGCCGTAGTGCATCATGAGCAACAGACCGACGTTGTTGCCGACGATGCTGTGCTCGTTCTGCAGATCGTTGTGGAGCCCGAGTCCCTTGCGGGCCAGGTGCTCGCGGATGACGGCCATCCCGAGGTTGGTGCCGTCCTTGCCGCCGAACTCCTTCGGGAGCGCGTACCGGAAGTGGCCGGCGTCGTCGGCGGCCAGCTTCGCCTCGCGGAGGAGGGCGTACCACTCGGCGTTGGGGAGACCGCCGCGTTCCCAGTCGGTGCGGGCATCCTCGCGCCGGTGGTCGAAGAAGCGGATGTTGTCGTCGCGCTCCTCCATCGGCTTGATCACCTGCTCGATGAAGTCGTCGAGCTCGTCGAGGTACGCCGCCAGGTCGTCGGGCAGGTCGAAGTTCATGTCAGGGTCTCCGTGTGTCGTGGGCTGGACGTCGATTCGTGACGGATGAGGGCCGATGCGCAACACTGCCGCAGGCACGTCGGCACCGATGTGCCAACCGAACGTAACGACCCGGATCGCGCTGATCGCAGTCGAGGGAGCCATGTACACCGAGATCAAGTACGACGAGGCCGACCACATCGGCACCATCACCATCAACCGGCCCGAGGCGCGCAACGCCCTCACCTACACCACCTACGACGAGTTGCAGCACGCCGTCGAGCACACGACCGAGCGCTGCCTGATCGTCACCGGCGCCGACCCGTCGTTCTGCTCGGGCGACGACGTCAAGCAGATCCTGTCGAAGGTCGGCGACCAGCAGCAGGCCGGTGAGCGGCCCGCGCCACGCCTCACCCCGGCCGCGGGCGCTTTGCTGCGAACGAACGTCCCGATCGTCGCGGCCGTCAACGGCGCTGCCGTCGGCTGGGGCATGGAGCTGGCGCTGATGGCCGACATCCGCGTCGCGTCGGAACGGGCCAAGTTCGGCGAGCTGTTCGTCAAGCGCGGCCTGTGCTGCGACGTCGCCGGGCTGGCACGGTTCGCCCAACTCGTCGGCCGCGAGCGCGCCGCCGAGCTGCTATTCACCGGCCGGGTCATCGAGGCGAGCGAGGCGGAACGGATCGGGCTCGTGTCACGGGTCGTTCCGCACGACGAGCTGATGGCGACCGCCCGCGAGGTGGCGGGCTCGATCGCCGGCAACCCCCCGCTCGCCGTCCAGGCGCTCAAGTCCGGCCTGCGTCTCGCGCTCGACCCCGAGTGGGACGAACTGGGCCGCTGGGTCAGCTCGACACTGGGCGAACTGTTCCAGACCGAGGACCACAAAGAAGGCGTCGCCTCGTTCCTCGAAAAGCGCGAACCCAACTACGTCGGCCGCTGACTGGTCAGCAGCTCGATCGCTCTGCCTGACACATGACTCGTCGGGTGGGCCGGCGCGCCGGTACCGTCGCCGCATGGCGACAGACAGACTGCTGGTCGAACGTGCCGACGGGATCGTGACGGTGACCCTCAACCGACCGCACCGCAAGAACGCCGTCCCCTCCGACATGTGGGACGAGCTCGCCGAGACGTTCCGCGACATCGCGGTTCGCCGCGACGACCGGGCCGTGATCCTCACCGGTGCCGACGGCGACTTCTGCTCGGGCGCCGACCTCGCCGGCGACGGCAACGCGCCGCCCGAGCACCTCGACCAGCACCAGCTGTCGGCGATGCGGCGCGTGGGCGCCGCATGCGTCGCGATCGCCGAGCTCCCCAAGCCGACCATCGCCAAGGTGTCGGGCGTCGCCGTCGGCGCGGGACTGAACATGGCGTTGGCCTGCGACCTCGTGGTCGCCGACCGCACCGCCCGCTTCGCCGAGATCTTCGCCAAGCGCGGGTTGAGTATCGACTTCGGTGGCTCGTGGTTCATCCCCCGGCGCATCGGCCTGCATCGCGCCAAGGAGCTGGCGCTGTTCGCCGACATCATCGACGCCACCGAGGCCGATCGCATCGGTCTGGTGAACCGGGTGGTCGACGACGATCAGCTCGACGCGTTCGTCGCCGACTGGGCGCAGCGACTCGCCGCCGGTCCCCCGATCGCGTTGGCGCAGACGAAGCGCCTCCTGAACGAGTCGTTCGAGACGACGCTGCATCGTGCGCTCGAGAACGAGGGCTCGTCGCAGACGGTCAACTTCGGAACCGCCGACACCAAGGAAGCCGTCAGCGCTTTCATCGAGAAGCGCACCCCGGAGTTCAAGGGTCACTGAGCCCAGGTCGGGCGGCGACGCGCGAGCGCAGCGGAGCCCGACGGCGACGAGGGCGGCACCGCGAGCACCGACCGGCGATCGCACCGGTGGACGCAGACGCCGACCCTCGACCGCTGCCCCGTCGCGGTCGGATCTCCGGCTTGGCATTTCCCGAAACCCTCACGAAGGCGCGTCACTATCGTGCGGCCGATGACCACCACGATGAGCACCATGTCGTTCCGCGCTCGGGCGCTGGCCGTCGTCGGCCTCACCGGTCTCGTCGTCCTCGCCGGCTGCGGGGGCGACGACGGCACGACGACCACCGACGCCGCGCCGGCTCCGTCATCGACCACCGCGGTGACGACGAGCGACACCCCTGCCGAGATCCCTGTCGACACCAGCGCACCCACCACCGCGGTCCCGTCCACCGCCATTGCCCCGACGGCACCTCCGTCGACTGCAGCTCCGTCGACTGCAGCTCCGTCGACGACGTCGGGGGCCACGGAGGCGGCGCCGGCGAACCCGTCGACGGGCGGAACGGCGACCGTGGCCGTCGGCGACGAACGATTCGAGTTCATGGTGATCCAGTGCTTCCGCGACCGGCCGAGCGTGTTCGGCGACCAGATCATCGACATCACGATCGATGGCATCGCGCCGGACACCCCACCCGAGCTGATCGAGCCGTTGCTCGGTGTGATGGATCCCGACACCGACCTGTTCCCGCTCATCGAGCCGGTGCTCGAGTACGGCCCCGCGCTGACGGTGAGCCGACTCGAGGACGGCGGCGACTATGTCGCGGTGTACGACCTCGACACGATCGAGTACCTGAGCGATCCCGACCCGCTCGACGCGGGCGCCCGCTTCCTCGAGGTGCCCGATGGCGGGTCCGGCATCACGGTGACGGGGTCGAGCACCTCGGGCGGCCAGTCGCTCGAACTGACCGCCACCTGTCCGTGACGGCGATCCGACCGGCCGGCCGGCAGCGCAGGATCAGGCTCCGAATTGACGGGGGTGTCGTCCGCGGCTGTGCTGGGGGCGTGCCCGACACCATCTCGCTCGACATCGAAGATCCGGTCGCCGTCCTCACATTGCGGCGACCCGAGGTCCTCAACGCGTTCACCCACCAGATGCTGGCCGAGGTCGAGTCCGCGATCGCACAGGCGATGACGGATCGTCGCGTCGTCGGCGTGGTGATCACCGGCGAGGGGCGCGGTTTCTGCTCCGGACTCGACGCGCAGGCCCTGGCCGCGACGACCGATGGTGGGTCGTCCGGGCGGCCGGACGACGACAACGAACTGGTCGGACTGTTCAGTTATCTCCTCGAACAGCCGAAGCCGATCATCGCCGCCGTCAACGGCGTGGCCGCGGGCGGCGGCTTCGTGTTGGCCTCGAAGTGCGATCTGCGGATCGCCTCGACCGACGCCGCGTTCACGACGATCTTCACCAAGCGGGGACTGATCGCCGAGCACGGGATGACGTGGCTACTCCCCCGGCAGGTCGGTGTCGGTGCGGCACTCGACCTGCTGTGGTCGTCGCGCAAGATCGACGCCGAGGAGGCGTTCCGGATCGGACTGGTGCAGCGGGTGGTCGAGCCCGATCAGCTGCTCGACACGGCGTGCGGCTACGTGCGCGACCTGGCGAACGAGGTCTCGCCCTGGGCGCTCGAACAGACGAAGCGACTCGTCTACCGCCACGTCGGGATGGCGGCACCCGACGCGTTCCGAGAAGCCGACGAGGTCACGTGGGCCGCCCTCGACCGGGCCGACGCGAGCGAAGGTGTCGCCGCCCTCGTCGAGCGTCGCCCGCCGAAGTTCGACCGAGTGGGCGACGAGGATCGCTGATGTTGCGGCTCCGCCAGATCGCCGTGGTCGCCGCCGACCGCGACGCCGTGACCGCCCGGTTGCACGACGAGTTCGGGCTGGAGGTCGGCTACCACGACCCAGAGATCGAACAGCTCGATCTGGTGAACGCGGTGATCCCGGTCGGCGACCAGTTCCTCGAGGTGATCGCACCGACGAAAGACGGCACGACCGCCGATCGGTTCCGCACGCGTCAGGGCGGCGACGCCGGATACATGTTGATCTTCCAGACCGACGATCACGCGGCGCACCGGGCGGCGGTCGACGAACACGGCGTGCGGATCGTCGCCGACTTCTCGGCCGACGGGTTCCGCAACATGCAGCTGCATCCCGCCGACACCGGCGGCACGTTCGTCGAGATCGATCAGCAGGACGGTCAGCACGCGTGGCATCCCGCCGGACCCGATTGGCACGCCGCCGTGCGCACCGACGTCGTACGCGGGATCGCCGCGGCGACCGTGCGGTGTCACGACCCGGAGGCGACCGCCCGCCGCTGGGGTGCGCTGCTCCTGCGGGGCCCGGTGGGCGGCGCTGACGGCTCATGGCTGATCGAGACCGACGACGCGATCGTGCACCTCGTGCCCGCAGACGCGGACGAGCGCGAAGGCATCGACCAGGTGGTCCTCGCCGCTGCGCGACCGGACGCGGCACACCGCGTCGACACGACGATCAGCGGAGTGCGGTTCACCGTCGGTTGATGTCAGACCACGACCGACCGGTCGACTGCGGCACCAACCGATGGTGACGTCGGTCGTGGTCTGACATCAACCGACTCGACATGCCTCCGAGAACATGTCGAACACACCGACGGATGTGATCGAATGGCCGCAGGCGCCGGCACTCGCTCCGGCGTCGACAGGAGGAACATGGGCTGGGATCCTCCCCAGGTGGGCGAAGCTCGCCACATTCCCGTGGCGGCGGATGCATCGTCGCTGCGCTGGTGGTCGCGTCCGTACCGACGCGTCCCGGTGTGGGGTTGGATGTCGGGGGGTCTGGTCGCGCTCGCGATCGGCTCGTCTGTCTGGTCGCCGGCCGCGCTCGAGGAGGGGGCCACGATCGAGTCGCCCGCCACGGAGCCGGGCGGCGACGAACAGATCTCCTCACACCGATCGGCGCCAACTTCCGTGATCGATCCCTCCACGACCATCGACGCCCGAACCACGCTCCCGGTCCTGCCGGTCGTGCCGGTCGGACCTCCGGTGACGGTTGCGGTGATCGCCCTGCCGACCACGACGGTGACACCGCCGACGCCGACGACCACCTCGTCACTCCCGGTGACGACGACCGTTCCCCCCACGTCGCCGCCGACGACGACCTCACCGCCACCGCCACCGCCGCCACCACCACCGACTCCCGCTCCCGCGATCCAACCGCTCATCCCGCAATCGAGCTGTGATCCCAACTACGAGGGTGTCTGCGTTCCCATTGCGTCAGATGTCGACTGCGCCGGCGGCGGCGGGAACGGTCCGGCGTACACATCCGGTCCCGTCTACGTGGTCGGTTCCGACATCTACGGCCTCGATCGAGACGGCGACGGCATCGGCTGCGACTGAGCCCGCCTCGGGCCACATGCGCTGGCGAGCTCCTGCACCCGCGCCCCGTCGGTTGATGTCAGACCACGACCGACCAGTTGGCTGCAGCACCAAACCGATGGTGATGTCGGTCGTGGTCTGACATCAACCGACCCAACCGATGGTGACGTCGGTCGTGGTCTGACATCAACCGACGGGCGTACGCTGGCGCCATGGCGAAGCCGTCGGGGCGGTCGTACGTGGACGATGTGCCGGAAGCAGCCGAGGCGCGGGTGCGGGCCATCGCGGACGCCTTGCCGGAGGCGTACGAGGAGCGGGCCTGGGTCGGCGTGCGCTGGCGCGTGCGAAAACAGACCTTCGCTCAGCTGCTGGCGATCGACGACGAGGGCGAACCGCGCAAGCTCGTGCTCACGTTCCGGTCGGAGGGGGAGGAGTTGGAGGTGCTGAAGCGCACCGGTCACCCGTTCCTGTTCCTCGGCTGGGGTCGCGACGCCATGGGTGTCGTGATCGACGACGACACGGACTGGAGCGAGGTCGCCGAACTCGTCACCGAGAGCTACTGCACCCGCGCCCCGAAGAAGCTCGTCGCCCAGCTCGACCGCCCACCCGACCCGGTCCCGTAGCTGACGCCGCGACCGCCGTCGCAGCGTCAGCCGGCCGGTGCCAGGTCGTACCAGCCGCCGGGGCCGAGTTCCTGGCCGAAGCGGGGCTGGTACTGATCGAAGAACACCTTCCCCATCAGCTCGCGCCGACTCCGGACGCCCGCCTTGGTGAAGATCGACTTGAGGTGGTCCTGCACCGTGTACGCGGACAGGTGGAGCGTGGCGGCGATGTCCTTGGTCTCGACCCCTTGGAGGACGAGCTGGGTCACGTCGCGTTCGCGTGCGGTGAGGCCGAACGCCTCGACGACGAGCGGGATGATCTCGGGTGGGCGGGCGTCCTCGATCGTGATGACGACGTCGCCGGTGACGCCGTCGCGGGCCGCCATCGGTGAGGCCTGGAGCACGACCCAACTCCCGTCGTGCAGTCGGAGTCGACCACGCGGCAGGACCGACGACGTACCCTGAGCGAAGCGCCGCGCACTCGCCACCAGCGCAGCGATCGTGCCGATCGGGTCGGAACAGTGGTCGCTCAGCATGACCTGCCGGAGTCGTTCCTCGGCGCCGACGCTGATCTGGCTCATCTTGTCGGTGGCGTCGACGATGATCACGGCCGGGCCGTGGTCGACGTGACGGTGGGGTTGGGTGGCGACCCGACTCAGGAGACCGGACCGGAAGCCGTTCGCCATCACCGACGACAACGTCGACGCGAACTCGACGTCGGCCTCGTCGAAGGGGTCGTCGTCGGGGTCACGGAAGAACGCGAGCGCTCCCCACACGCGACCCTCCACCGTCGCGATCAGGCGCAGCTCGTCGCCGTATCCGTAGTACGGCTCGATGAAGTCGCCCATGCGGGGTGAACGGGCCAGGTCGCCGCCGGTCGTGATGTGCATGCCGAGCGCCTTGCTCGGGGTGGCGGCGACGTCGAGGAACGAGGTCGGTTCGACGCCGCCGTACTCGATCAGACCCCACTCGAGATCGTGGTCGTCGCGGCCGTAGAGGTCGCCGAACTTGTAAGTGCTGGTCAGCAGCGACGTCGTCGGATCGATCGTGGCGATGCAGGTAGCGATCGGACGCAAGAAGCGATTGATCGACTCGTCGATCTCGGACAGGAACGTCGGCAGATCGAGCCCGGCGGTCGCCACCACCTCGACGTCTCTCCGGACGCGCTCAGCCATCAGAGCTCTGCTCATGTCGACATCATGATCCTCCGAACGTGAGTGCGCCATCCCAATTTTCTGGGGGGTCTCGATCCCGGGGTCTCGGGGTCGCCGCCACCCGACCGTGTGGGCGCCGAAGTCCGTGGCGATGCGGGATGGTGGCGCGGCCTCGCCGAGCGGACGATGGCGCCATGACACTCACCGATGACCGAAACATCCACCCGTCCGCCGACGGTGCAGCGCCGCCGCGACCCGACCGATTGGCGCCGATCGAGATCGCGCCCGAGACGTTCGTGATCCATGACACGTTCGCTCCCCCGGGCGCACCCGGCGCCGTACACATGAACTCGATGCTGATCCGAGGCGCCGAACCCGTCGTCGTCGACACCGGCGCGCCGACCAATCGTGCGGCCTACCTCGACGACCTGTTCGGTCTCGTCGAGCCGGAGGACGTGCGCTGGGTGTTCATCAGCCACGACGACGTCGACCACTACGGGAACGTGCACGAGGTGATGGACGCCTGCCCGAACGCGACGCTCGTCGCCAGCTGGTTCCTGTGCGACCGGGTTTCGGTCGACCGCCTCGACGTACCGCCCACTCGCTGGCGCTGGGTGAACGACGGCGAGACGTTGGAGGTCGGCGACCGCACCCTGGCGGCGATCCGCCCGCCGCTCTACGACTCACCGACGACCCGTGGCCTGTACGACCCGACCACCGGCGTCTACTGGGCGTCGGACTGCTACGCCACGCCGGTGCCTGGCCCGACGGCCTTCGTCGACGAGCTCGACCCGGAAGCGTGGGCCGGCGGCTTCCAGACCTTCCAGGCGTGGAACAGCCCGTGGGTCTCGTTGCTCGACGAGCACCGCTTCGCGGACGCGTGTGCCGTGATCGAGAGGTTGACGTTGCGGGCGATCGCCACGTGCCACGGCCCGACGATCGGCGCCAGCCAGATCGACCACGCCTTCGAGATGTTGCGGCGGGTGCCGTCCCTGCCCGTCCCGCCGCAGCCCGACCAGCTCGCCCTCGACCAGATCGTCGCCACGATCGAGTCGATGTCGCTGTCCCTGCCGTCGTGAACGCGCCGGCTCACTCCCCCAACACCAACACTGCTCCGACGACAAGGAACCCCATCATGCAACGTTCACGAACCATCAGCGTGCTGGCACTCGCCTGTCTCGCCACCCTCGCCACCGCCTGCGGCGACGACGCCGAGGGCGCCGACCCCGTCGACGACCCGCCCGTCGAGACGACCGTCGAGACGACCGCGCCCGACGACGATCACGACCAGCACGACACGACCGTCATGATCGACGGGGTCGACTACGGGTTCGACAACGTGCCGGCCACGGTGCCCGCCGGAACCCGGCTCGGCTTCCGGAACACGTCGAGCGTCGAACTGCACGAGCTGGTCGCGTTCCGGCTCGACACCGATCAGCCGCTCGACGAGGTGCTCGCGCTGCCCCCGGCGGAGCTCGAGGCGGCGCTCGGCGCGCCGGTCACGGTGCTGCTGCAGCCGCCCGGGGCACCGGAGGCGATCCAGGCGGTGGGCGACGGCACGCTCACCGAACCGGGACGGTACGTGATGATGTGCTTCATCCCGATCGGTGCCGACCCGGATGAGTACCTCGCTGCGGTCGAAGCCGCCGGCGGCGGCAAGCCCGAGGGCGTGGCTGGCGGCCCACCTCACTTCACCGCCGGGATGGTCGCCGAGTTCGTCGTCGAGTGACGCATCGTCGAAGCAACGCCTGACCAACACCACCGGTCCCCTCCGTCGAGTTCGGCGGAGGGGACCGTGCGCGCCCTGACCGTCGGATCAGGGGATCTGGACGATCCGGTCCATCGGTCCCGGCGCCACCGGGGAGTTGGCGCCGAGGTAGTCGGTGAAGGCGTCGAGGTCGACGTCACCACCGAGGCGGTCGGTGCCCTGCACCAGGACCGAGAAATCGTCACCGCCGTCGGCGAGGAAACTGTTCACCGTCACCCGGTAGGAGCCGTCCGGGTCGATCGGGGCGCCGTTCAGCTCGATCGATGCGATGTCGACCTTCGCTCCGACCGGGGCGCCGACGCTCCACTCGTAGGTGAAGCCGTCGGACACCTGCAGGACGCGCGATACCTCGAATTGCTGTTCGAGCAGGGAGTCGATCTGGGTACCGGTCAACGTCATGGTGACCAGGCTGTTGCCGAACGGCTGGACCGTGAACGCTTCCCCGTAGGTCACCTCACCGTCGGCTTCGGCGCCTGACGCCGCGTACACCAGGTCGCTCCTGATGCCGCCCGGGTTCATGAACGCGACGACGGCGTCACCGAAGCCGGCCGGAGCCGTGGCTGCCAACTGGGCGTCGGCGATCACGTCGCCCAACGCGGACTCGCCGGCGGCGTTGGCCGATCGCGAGATGTCGGCGGTGATCGTGCCCACCACGGCATTGGCGAGCGGCGCGGACAGGTCGTCGTACTTGTCGATCAACGCGGTCAGCACCGGGTCGGGCGTCACGTCGCGCTGCGAGTTCGGCAGGTTGTTGATCGCGACGACCCGCATGTCCTTGGTGACACGGTTCAGCTTGACGTCGATGTCGGTGTACAGACGGCCGGCGTTGTCGGCCATGGTGACCCACTTGCCGTCGATCTCGCACACGAACTCGTCGTTGGTGTGACCGGCGATCACGAGGTCGACGGCGTCGTCGAGACCGCGGGTGATGTCGGCGATCGGGCCCGTGAGTCCGGTGCCGCAGTCGTTCTGACCACCGTCGGATGCGCCGCCCTCGTGCAGGAGTACGACGATCGCCTCGATGTTCCTGCGCCGCAAGTCGGGCACCAGGGCGTTGACCGTGTCGATCTCGTCCTGGAACGTCAGCCCGGCGACGCCGGACGGCGTGACGATCGACGGCGTCCCCTCGAGCGTCATGCCGATGAAGGCGACCCGGACACCGCTGTAGTTCTCGATCGTGTACGGGGCGAAGATGGTCCGACCCGTCGCGTCGTCGACGACGTTGGCGGCGAGGAACTCGAACTCGGCGCCGGCGAAGCCGTCACCGTCGAGATCACCGTCGGGGTGTGAACCGCCGTACGCCATGCGGAGCAGTTCGTCCTTGCCCTCGTCGAACTCGTGGTTGCCGACGGCGTTGATGTCGAGTCCGATCTCGTTCATCGCCTCGATGGTGGGCTCGTCGTGGAACAGCGCCGAGATCAGCGGCGAGGCGCCGATCAGGTCGCCGGCCGACACGAAGATCGACGCACCGGGAGCGGCCGCCTCGGTGGCTGCGATGTTGGCGGCCAGGTAGTCGGCACGGCCGACACCACCGAAGCTGCTCGACGTGCTGGCGATGTTGCCGTGGAAGTCGTTGATCGCGAGGATCTGCAGGTCGACCTCGGGCGCCCGGTCCTTGCCACGACCGTTGTTGTCGCCCTTGCCGGCCTGTGCGGGGGCGACGGCGGCCACGACGGCGGCGGCGACGACGGCCGGCACGAGTGCGTAGCGAACCCACGCTCGGCGGGTGTGAGTAACCATGGAAGAACTCCTCGATGCTCAGCCCGCCGGAGAGCGAACGCTAGATCAGCCCGGTGCGGCCCGCGGAAGAGTTGACCCGGATTCGCCGAGACTTGACGTCGGCCTGAGGCGTCTTCAGGACTCACGTTTGGAGGACGAGGCGAGGGCGGCGGGCAGCACGGGACCGGAGCCGGCGCGACGGAGGCGGCGGGCGATGTCGGTCATCGTCCAGCTGGAGTCGACGATGTCGTCGACGAGCAACACCGCGCCGCCAGGCACCGTCCCCTCGACCGCGAACGCACCCTCGATGTTGAGTTGCTGGTGGACACTGTTCTGCTGCTCGAACTGGGGCGGTCGCTCCTCGACCTTGGCGACCACCGTTTCGAACGGCAGCCCGAGTCGGGCTGCGACGGCGGCGGCGAAGTCGGGAACGAGCTTCGGATATCGCAGCGACGGCACACAGGTGACCCAGCTCGGTGCGGGGTCGGGCGCCCACTCCTCCACCATCTCGACGAAGGCGTCGACCAGGCGCTCGTCGAACGCGCCGTCGTCGAGCTTGCCCTGGCGGACGAGTTGGCCCCACCCGGCATCGCCCCAGATGGCGAGCACGCGGCCGTCTTCCGCCCGCTCCGCGTTCGGGAAGTTGCGACGGCTGCCGGTCGCCGGGTCGTAGACCTGCTTCTTGGTCGTGAGTTCGATCGGTCGCTTCCGCAAGAACCGCTCGGCCTCGGCGACGAGTTCGGTCGGCAGATCGATGGTGGCATTGCCGCTCGCCCTGTCGCCGGTGCAGTTGTCGCAGATGCCGCAGTCGGTGGCGTCGGGGTCGTCGAGCAGGTCGGCGATGTGACGCATCCGGCACCCGTCGGTGTGGAAGTAGTCGAGCATCGACTGCTGCTCGCGGCGGCGGGCGGCGGTGACCGCGTTGATGCGCTCGGCCGGGTATGCCCACGGTTCGGACGTGCGCACGTACTTCGATCCCTCGACGCGCTCCAGCACGCCTTCGACGTCGAGCTGCTTGGCGACCATTTCGAGCCGGCCGATGCTGACGTTGACGTACTGCTGGGCGCGGATGAGCGAGGCGGGTTCGTCGAAGCGGTCGTAGGCGGCGACCAGATCGTTGACGAGATGCTCGGCGGCGAACGCGTTCTCGATGAAGTAGTCCTGGATCGCGACGTCTTCGAGCCCGCGCAGCAGGATCCCGTCGCTGCGGTCGAGTGCCCGGCCGGCGCGTCCGACCTGCTGGTAGTAGGCGACGGGCGACCCGGGTGACTGGAAGTGGACGACGAAGCCGAGGTCGGGTTTGTCGTAGCCCATGCCGAGCGCGGTGGTGGCGACGAGCGCCTTGATCTCGTTGCGTTGCAGCTTGCCCTCCGCCGCGAGCCGCTCCTCGTTGGGGAGCCCACCGTGGTACGCCTCGACGTCGAGGCCCTGTGACCGCAGCCAATCGGTCACGTTGTCGACGTCGCGGACGGTGAGGCAGTAGATGATGCCCGACCCCTCGAGGGTGGGCACGGTCTCGGCGAGCCAGGCGAGACGCTCCGCGGGTCGGTCGAGGGCGTGGGCGCTGAGGGCGAGGCCGTCGCGGCGCAGCGGCCCGCGGAATGTGGTGAGTTCGGCGCCGAGTTGTACGGCGACGTCGGCGACGACGCGGTCGTTGGCGGTGGCGGTGCAACCGAGGATCGGCACCGAGGTGCCGGCCAACTTGTCGAGCAGACGCCCGATGCGCCGGTAGTCGGGGCGGAAGTCGTGCCCCCAGTCGGAGATGCAGTGCACCTCGTCGATCACGATCAGCCCGGGTCGTTCGCCGACGAGCGGCATGATCTTGTCGGCGAACTGGGGATTGGCGAGTCGTTCGGGCGAGATGAGGATCAGGTCGACGTCGTCATCGTGCAACCTGCGCTCGAGTTCGTGGACCGTGGTGGCCGAGGCGCTGTTGATCGTCTCGCAGCGCAGCCCGAGCCGGGTGGCGGCCTCGATCTGGTTGCGCATCAGCGCGAGCAGCGGCGAGATCAGGAGTGTGGGTCCGAACCCCTGCTCGCGCAGCAGGCGGGTGGTGAGGAAGTAAACGGCGCTCTTGCCCCACCCCGTGCGCTGGACGACGAGGACTCGCGACCGATCGTCGACGAGCGCACTAATCGCCTCCCGCTGCCCGTCGCGGAACGAAGCGTCGGCGCGTCCGGTCAGCTTCCGGAGCGCATCGAGCAGTGGATCGTCGCCGGCCATGGGTCGAGCATGCCAGAGGGGTGTCGCAGGGATGGACCAGTCGGTTGAGGTCAGACCCCATCCGACGAGTTCACGGTGATCACCGACGCTGGACGGTCGGATCGGGTCTGACCTCAACCGACATCAACCGACACTCGCTACGAGAGGACGAAGGCAAGCGTCGTGACCAGGACGCTGATCGCTGCGAGCGTGAGCCCCTGCGCGGCGAGGATCCAGGTGACGATCGAACGCTGCAGTCGGTTCTCGAGCTGCATCATCTCGAGCTGGAAGTCGCCCCGGAGGCCGGTCATCTCGCTGCGGAGTTCGCTCCGCAGCTCCCCGATCTCGCCACGCAGTTCACTCCGCAGCTCCCCCATTTCACCGCGCAGTTCACTCCGCAGCAGCGCGAGATCGTCTCTGGTCGCCAGGTCGTTCCAGTCGATGGTGGGAATGGCGTTCATGACGATGTCGGCTCCGGCTTTGCCGAGCGAGGATTGCTTCACGAACTCGTACAGCTCGATCCGCTGTGATTCGGTCAGTGCCACAATGGTACTCCTTCGCAGTCTGAGGCTGGAGAGCGACCCTGGCGCCGACGTCGATGAGCTCGAGTGGGTGTGCACGTCACCATACGGCGAGGGTGTCGCCGCGTTGCACCGGTCGGTTGATGTCAGACCAGAACCGACCACCCGGCGTTCGGTGACCCCAGGCAGTCCCGGTCGGTTCTGGTCTGACATCAAACCGACCATTGACTGGGTACCGTGGGCGCATGTCGGCATCCGCACCATGGGTGGGCGCCCGGGTGGCGATCGTGGCCGGGAAGGGCGGGGTCGGGTCGAGCACCGTGGCGGCGGCGATGGCACTCGGCGCAGCACGGGACGGCGCCGACGTCCTGTTCGTATCGGTCGACGGTCGGCCAGGGGTGGGCACGCTGCTCGGTGGGCGAGAACTCGACGATCGCGAGCGCGAGCTCGGCAAGGTCGAGGGGCCGGGTCGCATCCGTGGTCGCACGATCCCGGCGCACCAGGCGTTCACCGACTACCTCGAGATCAAGGGGATCGGTGCGGTCGTCCGACGCGCCGCGGCCGCGGCGTCACTGCCGATGATCGCCGCCGCGACACCCGGACTCGAGCACCTCATGATCCTGGCCCGCATCAAGGAATTCGAACGTGACGGCGCCGCCGACCTGATCGTGGTCGACGCGCCGCCGGCCGGTCGGGCGACCCCGTTCCTGCGGTCGGCGCTGGCGGTGTCGGATCTGGTCACGACCGGGCCGGTGCGGCAGCAGGCCGACGAGGTGATCGAGTTGTTGCACGACCCGGACCGGTGCCGCGTCATGGCGGTCACGCTGCCGGAGGAGACGCCGGTCACCGAGGCGATCGAACTGACCGCAGAGGTCGACCGGATGGGCGTCGGTCACCTGCCCATCGTCGTGAACGGCTGCTGGCCCGACCTGCCGGGCCTGGCGAAGTCGCCGGCGATGGCATCGCGGTCACACCAGCTGAAGCTCTCGGCCGACGCCAAGCGGGTGCTGGCATCGGCTTCGTCGTTCGGTCGCGTCCGCCAGGAGCGGCAGGCGCACCAGATCGAACGGTTGCGGGATGCAGTCGGCCAGCCGCTGATCGTCCTGCCCCGCCTCACCACCGCCCGCCTCGGCCCTGACGACCTGCCGGTGCTCGCCGACGCACTCGGGGAGGGTGCGCAGTGACCGGTTCGTTGCGCGACGTCCTCGAGCGGACCGACCTGTTGGTGACCGCCGGGCCGGGCGGTGTCGGCAAGACGTCGACCGCCGCTGCCCTCGGCGTCGCCGCGGCGCGGGCGGGACGCAAGGTCGTCGTGCTGACGGTCGACCCGGCGCGGCGGCTGGCCGACGCGCTCGGTCTGGCCGAGGGTGAGGGCGCCGACCTGCCGCACCGGGTCGATCTCGCCGACACACCCGACGGCGGCGAGTTGTGGGCGGTGATGCTCGACGCGCAGGCGACGTTCGACCGGTTGGTGCGCGAGCAGTCGCCGAGCGAGCGGCAGGCCGAGGCGGTGTTGGGCAACACGGTGTACAAGGCGCTGTCCGGATCGTTGGCCGGGGCGCAGGAGTACATGGCCGTCGAACGGCTGCACCAGCTGTACACGAGCGGCGAGTGGGATCTCGTCATCGTCGACACGCCGCCGTCTCGGCACGCGATCGACCTGCTGGAAGCACCGGACCGGCTCACGAAGTTCCTCGGGCATCCGGTGTATCGCACGCTCACCGCCGGGCAGCGGACGTTCGCCCGCGTCACCGACGCCGCGTCGTCGGTGTTCCTCTGGGCGGTGAAGCGGTTGGCGGGTCCGAAGCTGGTGCAGGACGTGCTCGAGTTCTTCAAGTCGCTCGCCTACGTCGAGCCGGGGCTGCGGAAGCGGGCCGAGGAGGTGTCGGCGCTGCTGCGTGCCGAGTCGACCAGCTTCGTCGTCGTGACGAGCCCGCGGTCGGAGGCAGTCGGCGAGGCGAACCACCTGATCGACGCATTGGAGCACCGTGGCTTCCCGTTCGGCGGCGTGATCGCCAACCTCGTCCATCCGTTGCCGGAGTCGTTCGATGTGCTGTCCGCCACCGAGCGCGACGCGCTCGAGTCGCTCGACCCCGGCCCACTCGCTGATCACGTCACCTGGCACCGCCAGTTGACCGAGTTGGCGCTGTCGGAACGCGAGCAGCTCGCCACGATCGGCACAGCGGGTGCCGGCGTGCCGCTGCTCGAGCTCCCCCTCCTCGACGTCGACATCCACGACGTCGACGGCCTCATCGTCCTCGCCGACCTCCTCACCTGACGACGAAAGGCGTCCGGCTGATGGGGGCCGCCATTGTGTCCGGTGAGTTCGTCGTCACGAACGAAGTGCGGCGGCGACTTCGTCCCGGCCCGAGACCTGCAGCTTCCGGTACACCGCCGACAGCTGCGACTCGACGGTCTTCAGGCTGACGAACAGGGCGTCGGCGATGTCGCGGTTGGTGCGCCCCGTGCCGGCCAGTCGGGCGACGCGGAGTTCGGCCGGCGTCAGCGCTGCGATCCCGCTCGTCGCCACGGTCCGGCGGCGGGCCCCGGCGCGCTCGAGTTCGGCGGCTGCGATGGTGGCGAGCCGGGCGGCCCCGATCGCGTTCGCCTGGTCGAACGCTCGGGCGAGCACATGTCTCGCTGCACGCAGATCGCCGGCGCGCCGGAGTCGACGTCCGCGATCGGTCAGGACGGTTGCATGGAGTAGCGGGCCGGCGTCGGCTGCGAGGTTGGCCGCCAGCGACGCGAGCTCGTCGGCTGCCGCACGGTGGTCGTCGATCCACTCGGCTGCGACCCGTCGGCTCTCGGCGAGGAGCCACGCGTCGCCGACCCGTTCCGCCGCCTCGATCTGGTCGGCGACGAGCTGGACGGCCGAGTCGTGGTCACCGAGCGCCCGACGAGCGATCGCCAGTTCGCTCCGCCACGGCAGCACGGTTCCTCCGCCCCCCGCTCCGAGGAAGATCGTGCCGGCTGCGGCGAAGGCTCGTTCGGCGTCGACTTGGTCGCCGTCGGCGAGCGCGACTCGGCCGACCGCGCTGAGGTACCACGCGTATACCTGGGAGTCGCCCCATCGAGCAGCGGCGTCCTCGACGGCGACCAGGCGGCGGGCGGCCTCCGGACGGCCTCGCTCGAGCTCGGCGCACGCTGCGACATAGATCGCCGGTGCGGAGCCGTAGCGACTTGCGGTCGGCGCATTGGCGGCGAGTCCGAGCGCACCTTCGGCGTCGGCCACTGCGTCGGCCAGGCGCCCGAGCCGGAGCATCGCGTACGCGCGAACGGGAAGCAGGCTGACGTGTGCGGCGAGCTCACCGCGTTCGGTGGCGTCGTCGATCAGGCGGGTGAGGAGCAGGTCGGCGTCGGTGGGTCGCCCGGCCATCGCCATGGCGGTTCCGATCGGCTCGTACACGGGGCGCACGAGAGCGTCGGGGAGCACGTCCCCGGCGTGTTGCGCCGTCTCGATCATCCGGTCGAGCCGACCGGGGTCCATGTCGACGCCGAGCGCTCGTTGCCCGGCTCGCATCGCTGCCAGCAGCCGGATGTGGAGCGACGGCGCCCGGCGACGCTCGTCGACGAGGCGGTCGACGCTGATGTCGAGACGCGGGCCGTGACCGGCGAGCAACGAAGCACTGTCGCGCCCGACGAGCAACCGGGCGACGAGCATGGCCGTCTCCGGGCCGGACTGCTCGGCGGCCCCGACCGCGACGCGGACCGGCACGTCGGCCAGCCCGAGGTGGGCCAGTGCTCGATCGCAGGTGCGCTCGGCAGCGGCGAACTGGCCCGTCGTGTAGCGGGCCTCGGCGATCGCTGCCAGGAACGACAGGAGGTGGCCTGTGGCGGCGGACGATGCAGCGGTCGTGTCGTCGACGATGGCGTCGATGCGGTCGCTCGCGCTGCGGTCCCCGCCTGCCGCCAATGCGAGGGCGAGGTCGAGTGCGACCGGCCGGCGGTCCTCGTCAGCGCCGGACAACGCCACCGCGGCTTCGAGCAGTTCGACCGCTCGCGACGGACTGCCGAGGATCCGTTGCCGCGCTGCGGCGCGGCGCAGGGTCGCGACCATCCACGGGCTCGGGTGACAGGCGCCGCGACCGGCCAGAATGTGCTCCACGACCGCCTCGTCCCGGGCACCACCCGCGTGGAGTGTCTCGGCCGCTTTGGCGTGCAAGCCGACACGCCCGACCTCACCGACCTCCGCGAGAACCATGTCCTCGATCAACGCGTGACGGATGGTCGGTCGACCGTCGTCGACGACCACCAGACCGCTCTGGACGAGTTGACCGATGACGGACGCAGCTGTGTCCGGGTCGACGTCCGCCACGGTTGCAACACGATCCGGTCGAGCCTGCCGACCGAGCACACTGATCGCCGCCGCCACCCGTCCGGCGCCAACGCCGCCCGCACCGAGCCGAGCGAGCGTGGCCCGGCGGATGACCGTCGACTGCGGGTCGAGTTCATCGGCGAGGGCGACGTCGGCAGGGTGGTCCGGTGACGCGCCGACACACAGGTCGGCCGACTCTCGAGCGAGCAAGGGGTTGCCTCCTGCTGCGCTGGAGATCCGCTCGCGGACCTCGACCGGTGCGTCACCGAGTCGCTCGTCGACGATCGCCCGGATCGATCCTGCGTCGAGTTCGGGGAGCCAACGCCGTTCGACGCGATTCGTGCTGAGCGCCGCGTCGAGTTCGACGAATGCGTCGGCGGTGTTCGCCGTGGGCGGGCGCCGGGCGACGACGAGTCCGATGGCGGCGTCGTCGAGTCGGTCGACGATGGAGGCCAGGACCGCAGCGCTCTCCTCGTCGGCGAGATGCGCGTCGTCGACGACGATGAGCAGGGGGTCGGCCGATGCGAGGTCACGGACGGCGCACGTCACCCCGTGCACGATCGAGTAGGCGGTCCCGTTGAACGGCGTCGGGTCGGTCTCCAACAGGTCGAGTGCTCGTCGCGCCGGTCCGTGCAACATCTCGGGCAGTCGGTCGGCCAACGCTTGGTCGAGCCGCTGAACGAGGCGACCGCTCAGCGCCCACGGTGCACCCTGGGTGTGTGTGTTGCCGGCGACCTGCACCGTGGTGATCCCACGCCGGGCGGCTCGATCGACTGCGACGTCGAGCAGCGTCGACTTACCGATGCCGGCATGGCCCTCGATCACGATCGCCGCACCGCGACCACCCGCGACCGTCGCGATGAGATCGTCGAGCCGATCGAGTTCGGGTTCACGCCCGTAGATCATTCGGTTCGAGCGCCGCGCCAGAGCCTTCGTGGGTGTGTGCTCGGTTCGGCGGTGTCGGTCCCCTGGTACACCATCGTGACGACGAGGGTAGCCAGCCACGTTGCGGCCATGGGCGGTTTCACGCACGACGCGACGAATCTCGGGGGGTGACCCCGATGACGGGGAGCCACGACGTCGCCAGGCTGGGTCGATGCGCACGCCTCGCCTGTTCAACCGGCGCAGCGCGGCCGCGGTCGGCGCCGTTGCGACTGCCCTGGTCGTCGCCGCCACCGTCATCGACGTGTCTGCGTCGTCTCCGCCCGCCTCGTCGTTCGTACCGGTCGTGCCGACACGGGTGCTGGACACCCGAATCGGAGCGGGGCTGCCCGACGTACTCGAGTCGGACGTACCGGCCAAGGTCGATGTGGTCGGACCGATCACCGTCGTGCGGCCGGACCGCGAGCTCGACACGGCCGTCGTGGTCCCCGATGGTGCGACCGGCGTCGTCGCCAATGTGACTGCGGTGACACCGTCGACGCCCGGTCACGTCGCGGTCCGGCCTGGCGATGCCACCGGTCAGCCGGCTACCTCGAGCCTGAACTTCGGTGTGGGCGACGTGGTGCCGAACTCGGTCACCGTCGCCGTCCCGACCGAGGGTCGTCACGCCGGTCACGTCGACCTCTGGTTCCACGGCACGTCACGGACGGCGACGACCCATCTCGTCATCGACATCGTCGGTTACTACATCATCGCGGGCGGCGGCCCTGGCCCAGCCGGCCCCGAGGGACCGGCAGGTCCCGAAGGTCCGGCAGGTCCCGAAGGTCCGGCAGGTCCCGAAGGTCCAGAAGGTCCAGAAGGTCCAGAAGGTCCGGCAGGTCCCGAAGGTCCGGCAGGTCCTCGAGGGCCGGCGGGGCCGTCCTTCGGGGGCCAGACCGGGCACAGCATCAACCAGGCGATCGGACCGGAGGGGTTCCGTCAGAACGCGATCGCGATCAACGCGCTCGGGAATCCGGTCGTCAGCTTCCTGGAACTCGATGTCGGCAGCCTCGGCGTCGCCTTCTGCAACGATCCCTCGTGCACGAGCACGACGATCCGAACACTCGGTTCGGAGGGGGCGTTCTACACCTCGATCGCAGTTCGCCCGAACGGGTTTCCGATCATCAGCTACTACACGGGCGAGCTGACGGTCGCGGCGTGTACCGACATCTTGTGCTCCGACGCGACGATCACTGCGCTCGACACCAGCGGCGACGTCGGACTCACCACCTCGATCGCCATCGGCGACGACGGCAACCCGGTCATCTCGTACTACGACAACACGAACGATGATCTCAAGGTCGCCGCCTGCAATACCGAGAGCTGCACGTCGGCGACGATCACCACACTCGACACCACCGGCGACGTCGGACTCACCACCTCGATCGCCATCGGCGACGACGGCAATCCGATCATCTCCTACTACGACAGGAGCAAGACGAGCCTGAAGGTCGCGCACTGCGCCGACCCGACGTGCACCGTCGCCACGACGACCACCGTCGATGCAACAGACGACACCGGCTACCTTTCCTCGATCGCGATCGGCGAGGACGGCAACCCGATCATCAGCTACTTCAACAGGACGAGCGCCGACCTCCGAGTCGCAGCCTGCGGCGACACGGCCTGCACCACCGCGACCCTCCGAACCATCGATGCTCGCGGTGACACAGGACTCCATTCGGCGATCGCGATCGGCGACGACGGGCTCCCGGTCATCGGCTACAACGCCAGTTCGGATCTCGGTGGGCCGGTCAAGGTCGCGGCGTGCGACGACCCGACGTGTTCGTCTGCCACCATCGCCGTGCTCGACTCGATCCCGCAGGGCGATTCGTACCTCGACATGACACTCGGCCTCGATGGGAATCCGGCACTCGTGTACAGCTCGACGAGCGGCACGACCGTTGCGGTGTGCGGCAATGCGACCTGTGCGAACTATCTACCATCGGACTCGTGAGTCCCGCCGAGTTTCGGGGTCGTACCCCGATGACGGCGCATCCAGCGGTCGACAGGCTGCTCGACATGCGTGAACCATTTCATCGACCACGACTGCCCATCATCGCCCTCTCGTGCCTCGCTGTACTGGCCGGCGCGTGCGGGGGCGACTCCTCGGACGACGATGCCGACGCCGATTCGGGCGCCGACTCGTCCGAGGTCGAGGCACCGTCGGCGACGCCGGACAGCGAGTCGAACGGCTCGGTATCGGCGGACGCCGGGACCGCCGATGACGCAGCAGCGTCGGCGGAGACCCTGACGGCCGACGAGCTGACTGCAGTCGCCGCCGGCGTCTCCGTCCCCGGTCTGGAGGCGGGCGAGGCGACGCCGGGTGGATTCGGTGAAACCGCATCGGTCATGTACAGCAACGACGAGGTCGAGGCGTTCGTGACGCTCGCGGCGTGCGATCCGTTCGTGTGTTGGGATCTCGGCGGCGAAGTGGGCGCCGAGCAGGAGGCCAACCTCCGGAGCAACCTGGCGCCGATCCACCTCGACAATCCCGACCTCGTCTTCGACTATGGCAACGTCGAGCCGGTGCCGGGCTACGAAGCGTTCTACCTGTACAGCCTCAGCTTCGTCCAGGACGGCGGAACGAAGGCCGCTACGAACGCGTACCGGCTGATCTTCCACGACGGGGTGACGTCGATGACGATCGTGGTGAACCCGGTCTCCGGGTTCTTACCCGACTCGGCCGAGGCGTGGGAGGCGTCGATGGATCGGGCGACTGCCGAGGCCGTCGCCAACGACGTCTTCGCCGCCTTCGTCGACGCCGACACCTTCGCCGCGGGCGAGTAGCGCCCGCTCATCCCGCTCACCGTTCTCCGGAGCGGTCAGGAGTTCGATGACGCCGGCACCCAGCAGCAGCGCGTCGGGCACCACCGGCCCGGGACCGGAGCCTGTCACCCGGCGCTCCTTCGGAACGCGCCGCCGTCGGGCGACGACGAGCGGCGTGATCGCACCGCCCCAACGTCCAGTGTCACGAGCGCAGGCGCTTGACCCGACCGCGCGGGTCGAGTGCATCGCGCAGTCCGTCGCCGACGACGTTGATCGCCAGCAGGGTGACGGCGATCGCCAGGCCCGGAGCAACGATCTGGATGGCGAGACCATCCAGGAAACGCGACGCCTCGCGGAGCATGCCACCCCAGCTCGGATTCGGTGGCGGGGTTCCCAACCCGAGAAAGCTGAGTGATGCTTCGACGAGCAGGGCCACACCGAGCATGTGTGCGGCGAGCACGATCACGGGCTGCACGGCGTTCGGCAGGATGTGGCGCCGAACGATCCAGAAGCTGCCTCCGCTGAACGTTCGGGCCGAGTCGACGTACAGCCGGTTTTTGACGACCAGCGTCTGGGCTCGCATCACACGAGCGAACGCGGGTGACAGCACGATGCCGACGGCGACCATCGCATTCGTCATGCCGACGCCGAGCATGGCGGTCACGCCGATGGCGAGCACGATCGTGGGAAAGGCGAGGAGCGTGTCGACGAGTCGCATGATGATCCCGTCGGTTCGTCCACCGAAGTAGCCGGCGAGCAGGCCGGCTGGCACTCCGAGCGACATCCCGACCGTGACGGCCACCGCGGCCGAACCGAGCGAGACACGTGCCCCATACATCAGTCGGCTCAGGACGTCGCGCCCGAAGCTGTCGGTGCCGAGCCAGTGATCCGACGAGCTTCCGACCAGGATGGCCTCGTAGTCCTGGTCGTTGAACCCGTACGGCGCCAGCCAGGGCGCGGCGGCCGCGACGATCACGATGAGCAGGAGTACACAGTACGCCGCCAGGACCCCAGCAGGAGTCTTCGCGATTCGGCGACGCCACGGCGATGCCTGCGTCGCATCGTCGGCCTGGGGATCAACGGGCGTGGACCCGACATCGTCGAGCGGACCCGCTGGGGTGACTGCGTCGTGGTGGTCGTGTGTGGTCGTCATGTCAGGGAGATCCTCGGGTCGAGCCAGACGTACAGCAGGTCGACGAGCAAGTTCGTCACGACGACGAAGAACACGACGACGAGGATGACCCCTTGCACCATCGGGAAGTCGCGTTGGTGAGTGGCGTCGACAACGAGCGAACCGAGTCCGGAGATACCGAAGACCGACTCGATGACGACGGTTCCGCCGATCGCACGGTTGATGTCCAAGCCGATGATGGTCACCACCGGAATGGAGGCATTGCGCAGGGCGTGCTGCCAGATCACGATGCGACCGCGAAGACCCATCGCGTTCAGGGTGCGGATGAAGTCGGCGTCGAGCACCTCCATCATCGCGCTGCGGGTCTGGCGGGTGATTGCCGCCATCGCGGACAGCCCGATCGTCGCTGCCGGGAGCACCAAGTGCTTGACACTCTGGCTGAAGCTGTCGGTGACGCTGACGAACCCGGTCGCCGGCAGCCAATCCCAATGGAG
>NZZV01000057.1 GCA_002698945.1 Acidimicrobiaceae bacterium | reverse complement strand
CGGTCGGCACGGTGGTCGGCGGCACGTCCTCCGACGCCTCGTCGTAGATGCCGAGCGATCGTGCGGTGGCCTCGTCGACGGCACCGGTGACCTGGAGGTCGCCGACCTGGCGCTGGTATTCGGCGACCGCAGCCATCGTGTCGTTGCCGTACACACCGTCGGCGCCGCCGGGCACGTCGATACCGGCCTCGATCAGCGCCGCCTGCGTCTCGATCACCGCTTCGCCTTCCGCACCCGGTGTCAGGACGGTCCAGGGTGCCGCGGCGGGGCTGACGTCTTCTCCGGCGAGCACGCGCTGGAGGATGCCGGTGAGGTAGGTCGTCAACGCGTCGACGCCGGGGCTGGTGAGGTGCACGCCGTCGTATTCGAACCAGTCGGTCGCGCCGGTCGAGTAGGTGGCCCAGTCGGCCACCTGCAGGAATCCGTTCGACGCTGCCGCTGCTTCGACGAGGCGCTCGTTGTACTCGCGGAAGGTGTCGGTGCTCGATTGCTCCTGCGGGTCGGAGTAGTCGACGTCGGCGCCGGAACGCAGGGTGAGCCAGACGACGTGGTCGACGCCGAACGAGCGGGCGTCGTCGGTGACGGTGTCGATCGCCTCGTCGATCGACCGTGCCGGGTCGTTGTAGCCCGACATCACGACGAGCACCTCGCCCAGTTCGTCGGAGAGGGTGCGGATCGTCTCGACGACGGTGGCCGATCGGTATCCCTCCCGGCTGATGCACGACGGTTCGACGGTGCGCCGACACGACTCGGCGTTGAGCACGAAGTCGAACGTCCGCAGCGACCCGTAGTCGGCGTACCAGCGGACCCCGGCGAGCGTCGAGTCGCCGATCAGGCTGACGACCCCGGCCTCGCCGGCTGCGTCGTGCCGCACCGTCTCGTCCGCCCGAGCGACCGAACCGCCCGCGAGGGTTGCGATGAGCGCGACGCAGCACGCCAGCAGCGCGCCCGCGGCGAACCACCGGTTGCCGGGTCCGGGCCGCCGGGCGGCGGGTGCTGCACCGAGAACGCTCATGGAGACGAATCAACGTATCCGGCAACGTCCGCCCTGCGAGATCGGGGCGGCGCCACGTCGCCGCGTCAGGGCAGCAGCGTCAGGGGATCAGCCGCACGGCGGTGACGAGCAGCGACGTCCAGGCGGCGGCGAAGGTGATGAGCCACTTGAGCTGCCGATTCGAGGCTTCGACGAAGTCGGCCCGCAGCGCCTGCATCTCTCCGCGGAGCTCGGCGAAGCCGACCTGCATCTCGGCGCGCGTCGCGAGCTTGTCGAGGTCGTCCTTGGTGGCGACCTGGTCCCAGGTGACGGGTGGGAGATGGGCCATCAGTGCATCTGCTCCTTCGGCGCCGAGTGTGTTCTCGAGTGTGCGGTGCAGGTCGAGTCGGGTGCGGTCGTCGACCGGCATGGTTCGTTCTCCTCGGTGAGCGTCTCCAACGAGGGGAAGTCGGTGATGCACAACGTACCAAACGGCTGTGACGAGCTGCCCGGGTGACGATCCGCGGTGAGAATTCGCGCAGGCTCTGCCGGCTGTTCACGAGATCGTGACTCGTGACCGCGCACCATGGGTTGTCCGCCAACAGCACCAGGGAGAGAACCATGCATCGCGCCATCGCAGGCGGTCTCGCCGCACTTGCGCTCACGACGGCCACCCTCGCCACCGGCTTCCAGGGCGCCGCTGCCTCACGCCACGACGACCGCCCCGGCAACGCTGATTCGTCGGTTCGGTTCGCGACGTTCAACGCCTCCCTCAACCGCGCGGCCGCGGGCGGGCTCGCCACCGATCTCGCTGCGCCGGGGAACGCTCAGGCCGCCGCCGTGGCGGAGATCGTCCAGAACGTGCGTCCCGAGGTCCTCCTGATCAACGAGTTCGACTTCGACCCGGCTGCGCTCGACCTGTTCCGGGAGAACTATCTCGAGGAGTCGCAAAACGGTGCCGATCCGATCGTCTACGAGTACTCGTTCATCGCGCCGTCGAACACGGGTGTGCCGTCCGGCTTCGACCTGAACAACAACGGCGTCGTGGGCGGCCCCGACGACGCGTTCGGGTTCGGCTTCTTCCCGGGTCAGTTCGGCATGGCGGTCCTGTCGATGCACCCGATCGACACCGACGCCGTCCGCACCTTCCAGAACTTCCGGTGGGCCGACATGCCCGGCGCACTGCTCCCCGACGACCCGAACACGCCGGAGCCGGCCGACTGGTACAGCGCCGAGGAGCTCGAGGTGTTCCGGCTCTCGTCGAAGAGCCACTGGGACGTCCCGATCGAGATCGGCACGACCACCGTCCACTTCCTCGTGAGCCATCCGACCCCACCCGTGTTCGACGGCCCGGAGGACCGCAACGGCACCCGCAACCACGACGAGATCCGCTTCTGGGCCGACTACGTCGGGCCCGGCAAGCGAGCCGGCTCGTACATCTACGACGATGCCGGCGTCTACGGCGGCTTGAAGCCGGGCGCCAAGTTCGTCATCGCCGGCGACCTCAACAGCGATCCGAACGACGGTGACAGCATCCCCGGTTCGGCCCAGTTGGTGCTCGACCATCCGCTGGTCAACACCAAGGTGACGCCGTCGAGCGAGGGTGCCGTCGAACAGGCCGAGCTGCAGGGCGGCGCCAACGACACCCACCTCAGCGATCCGCTGTTCGACACCGCCGACTTCGCCGACGGGGCACCCGGCAACCTGCGCGCCGATTACGTGCTGCCGCGCAAGAACCTCCGGATCGTCGACGCCGGCGTCTACTGGCCGCTCAGCACCGACCCGGCGTTCGAGCCGGTCGGCACCTTCCCCTTCCCCTCGAGCGATCACCGCCTCGTCTGGATCGATCTCGCCCACGGCGCCTTCTGATCCGGTCGGCCGGGCGATCGCCGGTGTGTCGCCGCCGGCGCCTCGCCCGCGGGCGCGTACAATCGCTGCGTGCTCGCCAGAACCCTCGTCGTCGGTGACGTCGGGCGGGGCGGCGCGGTTCGGGACGCTTCCGTCGATCCCGGGACCGACGCGACCACCGACGCGACCACCGACGCGACCACCGACGCGTGGATCGACATCCAGGCCGGGCCCGACGATGTCGTCGACGTGTTCGAGATCACGGACGAGCTGGGCCTCGATCGCCTGGCCGTGCGGGACGCGGTCGTCGACGTCGATCTGCCGAAGGTCGACGACTTCGACGATCACCTGCTCGTGGTGTTCCACGGTCTCCGCGACGACGAGGTCGGCACGTACGAGATCCACTGCTTCCTGACGGCGCATCGGCTGGTGACGATCTGCGACCGTGGTTCGCCGGCGATCGAGGCGGTGTGGGCTCGGGTGACCCAGGAGGTGGGTCGGGCGCCGATGACGGTCGACCTCGTCCTCGTGACCCTCGCCGACGCGTTGAGTCGGCGGTTGATCGGCGTGCTCGACGCCTTCGATGATCGGATCGAGGAGCTCACGGCCCGAGCGCTGAACGCGGACGGCGCCGTGCTCGAGGACCTCATCGCGGTGCGGGCCGACATCGTCGACGTCCGCCGGATCGTCCACCCGCAACGGGAAGCGCTCGACGTGTTGCGCTCCTCGTCGTCGCCGCTGGTGAGTGACGTCGGACGACGCAAGTTCTCCGACGTGTTCGACGTGGCGAGCCGGGCGGCGTCCGGTCTCGACGAGGCTCGCAGTGCGCTGTCGGAGACGCTCGACGCGTACCGGGGTGCCGAGGCGAGGGCCGCCACCGAGGTGACCAAGGTGTTGACGGTGTACGCCGCGATCATGCTGCCGTTGTCGTTGATCGCCGGCTTCTTCGGCATGAACTTCGTCGACCTGCCGTGGGCGTCGAGAAGTTGGGGGTGGGTGGCGGCGACCGGGGTGATGGTCGGCGTCGCCGTGGTGTCGATGGGCATGTTCATCTCCCTCGGTTGGGTCAGGCGTCCGTCGGGACGCCGCGCCGGCAGAGCGATCGGCCGCGGCCTGGTCGAGGCGACGAAGACCCCGGTCCACATCGTCGGAGCCGTACTCGAGGTGACCGCCCTTCCGCTGCGAGCCACGAGCAATCTGATCAACGGCCAGCCCGCCGCCGGTGCTGCCGACCCGGACGACGACCCGGACGACGCCCGCCACCACGGCTCCGAGTAGTCGCCGCCGGGCCGGTCATTCAGACGAGTCGTTGGTGTCGCTGCTCTCGGCGCTGCCCTCTTCGTACAGCCACTTCGAGAGCATCACGATGAGCAGCACCCCGAAGGTGTCGGCGACGAGACTCACGTTGTACTCCCAGCTCCACCAGATCCAGAACTCCGATCCGTAGGCCGGCAGGTTCTTGCCCAGTGGCTGCTCCCGATTCCAGACGTAGGCGCCGGCGAAGAGAGCGTGGATCGTCTGGGCCAGCAGGAGGGTTCCGAGTACCAGACTCAGCGAGTGCCGCTTGATCCAGTGGGCATCCTCGTCCTGCCACTTCCTGCGTCCGGTGAACATCTTCATCGCACATCACCGTCCGAGTTCATCGGGAGCGAGGACATCGTCCTCGGGCCCAGGTCAGCTGCACTCATCGGATCCTCCTCGCGGGTCGGGCACGACGCGTCGTATGTCACGACGGTCGTACCCGCGCCGGTGAGAACACGAACACCGCCCAACGAGCAGCGGGGGGCGACGTCGGTTCGCCGGCGCGCAGTTCGCGCACCTCGAAGCGACCTGATTTCAGGTGACGGGTCAGAGACCGGCGGTCACCCGTCACCGCTCATGGCAGCAGGCGGACGGCGGTGACCAGCAGGGTGCTCCACGCTGCGCAAGAGGTGACCACCCGGCGGATCAGTCGGGTGGTCCCCTGTGCCATCTCGGTGCGGGGTTCGGCGAAGCCGACCTGCATCTCGGAGCGCGTCGCGAGCTGGTCGAGGTCGTCTTTGGTGGCGACTTGGTCCCGGAGTTGGCCGCCAGCGGGCAGATCGCGGTGGCCACCGACAGCCCGTGCCATGATCGGTTGATGGCGTCGCGGGCACGATCTCCCTGGGTCGGCCCGCGCCCGACCGGCTTGCTGCTGTCGGTCGTGATGCTGGCAGGCGTGGCGGGGTGTGTGGGCGAGGAGGACAGCACGGCGTCCACGACCGAGCGCGCCGCCGAGACATCACCGACGCCCACGAACTCGACCCCACCGACCGACACGTCGTCCACTCCGCCGGCGCCGACGAGCGACGGTTTGTGGGGCGTCGTCGAGGTGATCGATGGGGACACGATCGACGTCGTCCGTGACGGCGAGACGATGCGGGTGCGCATGATCGGCATCAACGCGCCGGAGCGCGACGAGTGCTTCTACGACGAGGCGACGTCCGGGCTGCGCGCGCTCGTGCCGGCGAATGGGGTCCGCCTCGTCACCGACACCACCGACCTCGACCGCTTCGGCCGCCTGCTCCGGTTCGTCGAGACCGCAGACGGCGTCGACCTCGGCGGCCTCCTCGTCGAGTCCGGGTTGGCCAGGTCGAACCACTATCCGCCGGACACGTCGCGCAACGCCCGCTACGACGAACTCCAGCAAGCCGCGATCGACGAGCAGGCGGGCCTCTGGGCGGCCGGTGCGTGTGGGGGTGGGGCGCCCACGGGCGAGGTGCAGATCGGGATCGAGTTGCAGTACGACGCCCCCGGCGACGACAACGACAACCTCAGCGAGGAGTGGGTGCGCTTCACGAACGAGGGACCAGCAGCGGTGGATCTGTCGGGTTGGCAGGTCGCCGACGAGTCGTCGTCGCACCGCTACCGGATCGATGACCTCGTGCTCGAACCTGGCGCTGCGTTCGTGCTCTTCACCGGCTGCGGCACCGACTCATCCGGGGAGCGGTACTGGTGCAACACCGACAGTGCGGTGTGGAACAACAGCGGCGACACCGTGTTCCTCAACGACGAGGCCGGCAACCTCGTCACCTCCTACACCTACCGCGGCGAGTAGTCGGCGATCTCCCGGCACGGCGCCACGCGGCGGGGCGAGTCGATCAGGCGGGGGCGATGGCGTCGATGATCGGGTCGACGGTCGGCAGGGTGGCGATGGACAGGACGGTGTCGACGATGTGGCCGACGCGGTCGGCGGAGAACTGGGTGGCCAGCAGCGTTCGGGCCTTGTCGATCACCTCGTCGTCGTTCATCGGGTGCGACGGGTACCCGCGCACGTGGTCGACGAAGATCGACCGTTCGCCACCACCGACGAGATCGATCCGGATGCGGGCCGACTCGGAGCGGGGGTCGGTCTCCTGGCTCGGGTCGTGTTCGATCCGGATGCGGTCCATCAGCGCGTGCACCGCCGTGTCGGTCCGGAGCCGTTCGAGCGACTGGGCGGCGACGAAGTCGAGTCGTCCTTCGAGCAGGATCAGTGCGACGAGGTAGCGGGCGTTGAGCGCCGGCATGCGAGCGTTGGCGAACGTGTCGGCGGCTCCCGGCATCTCGATGTGGACGGCGTCGACCTCACCGTCGAGGCCGGCCTCGACGAGTTCGAGCACGCCCTGCACGATCGGCTGCACGGGTCCACCGACGGGGAATCGCTTGTAGCCGACGAGGTCGATCGTGTGAGCGCTGCCGAGGTCGTCGACCAGGTGCGACAGGCTGCGGTCGGCCCCGTCGAGGATGCCGCCGGCCAGCCAGCCACCGTCGACGTCGAGCGCGTCGGGCACGCCGGTGAATCCGGCTTCGACGAGGAGCGCGGCGTGCAGCCCGTTGTGGACGGCCATTCCGCCGAAGACGAACGACTTCTCGAGGTGCTCCACGTCGAGCAGCCATTGCCACGAACCCGACGCCTGCTGTGCGCAGAACGCGATCAGGTCGACGGCCTGGTCCTCGTCGAGTCGGAGCAGTGCGGCGGCGGTCGTGGCGGTCCCGAAGAGTGACCCGAGGCTGTGGTTCGCGACGCCGTGCCGGCGCAGTGCCTCGTTGCCGATCGCCCGCGGCAGGCGACAGGCGACCTCGTAGCCCGCGGCGACGGCGCGGATGGTTTCCTCGCCCGAACGCCGGCGCTGCCGGCCGAGGCACAGGGCGGTCGAGACGACGCTCGGGCCGGGCTGCACGAACGCCGACGGGCAGAAGTCGTTGATCTCGGCGCCGTGGGCGATGATCGCCGATGCGAATGCGGCGTCGAGGAGGGAGGCACGCTCGTCGCTGCCGAGGATCGGCACGTCGCCGGTGCCGTGTCGACGGGTGTAGGCGGTGGCCACCTCGGCGGCCCGGAGATCGCGGCACGCCACGATCGACGCGAGGGTGTCGAGCAGGTGGAGGGTGGCGTGGTGCTGCGCCCCGGCGGGAGGTTCGCTCGTCGCTGCCGTGGCCAGGAAGCGGGCGAGTCGGCGGGTGACCGTGGTGTCATCGCTCGTCGTCACGGTCGGCACGGTGTGCGAGGCGGCAGAGGGATCCGAAGCAGGGCTCACTCGACGATACGCTATCAGTGAACGCCTGGTGCGTGTCAATCGGCGGCGCGATCCTGATGGGTCTTGCGCCATCGGTGATCCGCCGATACAGTATCGGTCAGTCACCGTTAGAGTATCGGTGAACAATCCTGAGGGGGAGACATGACGTCGCATCGAATGACCCGACGTGGTCGACTTGGTTTCGTGGTGGGAGCAGCGGTCCTGCTCGTCGCTGCCTGTGGCGGTGACGACAGCGACGACGCTGCCGACGATCCCGTCGCAACCGTCGACGACAGCACCGACGCCGACGACGAGCCGGACACGACCAGCGACACCACGACCGAGCCGGGCAGCAGCGAACCGGATGCGCCGGCCCCGTCGGGCGGTTCGCTCACGATCGCGCTCGACGCCGAGACGAACGCGTGGCGACCGGGCGTCGCCAACCTCGCCGCCTCCGGCTACAACGTCGCCTACTCGATCTTCGATCCGCTCGTCGTGCGGGCCGCCGACGGCAGCTACCAGCCGTACCTCGCCGAGTCGATCACCCCGAACGACGACTACTCCGTCTGGACGCTCGCGCTGCGCGACGGGGTCACCTTCCACGACGGCACCCCGCTGAACGCGGATGCGCTGCTGAGCAACTTCACCGAGTACCTGATGGACGACGAGTCGGAGGTCGCCGGTGAGGATCAGCTCGGTCAGGTCACCGAGCTCGCCGTCGTCGACGAGCTCACCGTCGAGTACCGCCTCGCCGCACCCAACGCCGCGTTCCCCGACATCCTCACGACCGATGCCGGCTTCCCCTTCTCGCCGACAGCGGCGGCCGAGGATGCGAACGGCGAGCGGCCGGCGGGCACCGGGCCGTTCATGATCGACGAGTGGGTCCGTGACGGGTTCATTCGGCTGGTCCGAAACGACGACTACTGGCAGGAGGGCCTGCCGTACCTCGACGAGCTGGAGTTCCGTCCACTTCCCGACGGTGACACCCGCGAACAGGCGCTCGCCGCCGGTGACGTCGACGCCATGCTCTCGCTCACGGGCACATCGTCCGTCGGCGACATGGACGGCATCGAGGTCGTCAGCCGTCCCGGCAACGTCGCCGCTGCGGTGCTCCTCAACAACACCGCTCCGCCGTTCGACGACCGTCGTGTCCGCCGAGCGATCTCGATGGCGATCGACACCGAGGACGTCATGATCGTCTCGGAGGCGCCCGACACCGAGAAGGCGAACCAGATGTTCGGCCCCGACAGCCCGTACTACTCGGAGGACGCCGCCGCGATCGCTGCCGAGCTCTCGAACGATCCTGAAGGTGCGGCCGCCGAACTGCAGTCGTACCTCGACGATCCCGAGCGCTCCGACGGTCTGGCCGCAGGCGACCCGCTGTCCATCACGCTCCACTGCACGTCGGCACCCTCGGCGCAGGCGATAGCACAGCTGTACCAGAGCCAGTGGAGTGCGATCGGTGTCGAGGTCGAGATCGTTCCCGTCGAGAGCGCCACGCTGCAGGCCCAGGCCCGCAGCAAGGAGTACGACGCCCAGTGCTACCGGGTCGGCAAGGAGTTCGACGCCGGCCGTGCCCTCGACGCCGCCTTCGGCCCCGAGTCGTCGCAGAACTTCACCGGCTTCACGCACCCCGACGTGACCGCCCTGCTCGACGAGCTCCGCGCCACGGCCGACCCCGACGAGCGGGTCGCGCTCGTCGGCGAGATCTCGGTCATCCTGGCCGAGGAGGTTCCCCAGCTGTACGGCGCCCCGACGGTCGCGACGTGGGCGGCCAGCGACGACATCGCCGGGATGCACGAGTGGGTGCTGCCCGACGGTTCCGCCGGCGCGGTGCCCGTCTACCTCGGCACGGTGCTGGCCTTCCTGG
>NZZV01000056.1 GCA_002698945.1 Acidimicrobiaceae bacterium | reverse complement strand
TTCATCCGCGAAGGGCATCCCGTGCTCTGGGCGATGGACGATCCCCGTCCCGACGGCCTGGTCGTGCTCGAGTACCCGTACTTCGAGACCGACGGGGTGTCGTTCAGCGAGGAGTCGACCTACACCGAGCAGGCCGGTGCGCTCGCAGCACCCGACATCGTCCACTTCAACCACGGTCTCGCCGAGATCTTCAACGCGCTGTGGTCGAACGGGTTCGAGATCACCCTGTTCGAGGAACACGACTCGGTGCCGTGGCCGGCGCTGGGTGATCAGATGGTCGACGTCGGCGATGGCGAGTTCCGCCTCGTCGACCGACCGGAGCGGTTGCCGCACAGCTACACCCTCCGAGCGCGGCTGCGCTGATCCCGGCGGGTCGAACGGTTCGTCGCTCGAAGCTCAGCTGGGGCAGGCTGGACGTCATGTCCGATCGCGTCATCGTCTCCATCAACGACGGCATCGCCGAGGTGCGGTTCAACCGCGCCGACAAGCGCAACGCCCTCGACCGCGAGCAGTTCGCCGCGATCGCCGAGGCCGGTGAGTCACTGAAGACCGCCGACGGCGTGCGCGTGGTCGTGCTCGTCGGTGACGGTGAGTCGTTCTGCGCCGGTCTCGACTTCTCGATGTTCGCCGGCATGGCCGGTGGCGATGGCACGGGTCAGACCGACGATCGTGGTAACCCCGGAGCGATCGACGACGGCCGGATCACCCACCTCGGGCAGCAGGTGTGCTGGGTCTGGCAGGAGTTGGAGGTGCCGGTCATCGCAGCCGTGCACGGCCACGCGCTCGGTGGCGGCTTCCAGATCGCGATGGGTGCCGACATCCGGATCGCTCACCCCGACACGAAGTGGTCGGTGCGCGAGGTGCATTGGGGGCTCGTGCCCGACATGACCGGCACGTTCATGCTCAGCAAGATCGTCCGTCAGGACATCGCCCGTGAGCTCACCTACACCGCCCGCATGGTCGACGGCCGCGAGGCGGCCGAGATCGGGCTCGTCACCCGACTGTCCGACACCCCGTACGACGATGCGATGGCGATGGCTCGCGAGATCGCGGGACGCAGCCCGGGCGCGGTGTGCGGCGCCAAGGCGCTCTTCAACCGGCTGTTCGTCGAGGGCGCCGCCGAGCAGTTCGCGATGGAGCGCGAGGTGATCCACGCCCAGATCGGCACCCCGAACCAGGTCGAGGCGATCATGTCCAACATGGAAAAGCGCGCCCCCCACTTCACCGACTGACCCACGCCCCGCCGCAAAGCCCACGAACGCGTGAACTCGTTGCGCACCCGGTGCGCAACGAGTTCACGCATTCATCGTGGTGAGGGTGGGTAGCGGTGCCATCGGTGGTGCTGAGGGCACCATGCGTGTCGCGGATGGTCTTTGTGGTCGGGGTGTGCCATCTCGTAACATGGCAGTTCCTTCGGGCCAACGTCGTCCCGGACTCCTGACAACCCCTCTTCCGCTGGAAGGATCCGATGCAGACGTACCCCGGCCCCACGGGTCTCTATGACCCGCGTTTCGAACACGACTCCTGTGGCGTGTCGTTCGTCGCCCACATGCAGGGCCACGCATCGAACGAGCTCGTGCAGACCGGGCTCCTCGCCCTGACGAACCTCGAGCACCGCGGTGCGACCGGCGCCGAGCCCGACACCGGTGACGGCGCCGGCATCCTCATCCAGATCCCCGACCGGCTGTTCCGGTCGACCGTCGACTTCGACCTGCCCGCCGCCGGCTCCTACGCCGCGGGCATCGCGTTCCTGCCGGCGCCCGACGACGTGCGCGTCAAGGTGATGGCTCGCATCGAGCAGATCTTCGCCGAAGAGGGCCTCACGGTCCTGGGATGGCGCGACGTGCCGATCGACCCCGACTGCCTCGGCAAGACGTCGCGTGCGGTCATGCCCAGCTTCCGACAAGTGTTCGTGTCGTCGCCGGACGGCGAGACCGGCGTCGATCTCGACCGCCGCACCTACGTCGCCCGCAAGCGGGTTGAACACGAGCACAAGACGGGTGACGAGGAGATGTACTTCGCGTCGCTGTCGGCTCGCACGATCGTCTACAAGGGCATGCTCACGACGCCCCAGCTCGGCCAGTTCTTCGGCGACCTGACCGACGAGCGCATCGAGTCCGCGCTCCTGCTCGTGCACTCCCGGTTCTCGACCAACACGTTCCCCTCGTGGCCGCTGGCGCACCCGTACCGGTACGTCGCACACAACGGTGAGATCAACACGGTGCAGGGAAACCAGAACTGGATGCGTGCCCGCGAGGCGATGGCGGCCAGCCCGCATCTGCCCGGCCTCGAACAGGCATTCCCGATCTGCACGCCGGGTGCGTCCGACACGGCACGATTCGACGAGGCCCTCGAGCTGCTCCACCTCGGCGGTCGTCCGCTGCACCATGCGGTGCTGATGATGATCCCGGAGGCGTGGGAGAACAACGCCGAGATGGACCCCGATCGGCGGGCGTTCTACGAGTTCCACGCGTCGGTGATGGAGCCGTGGGACGGACCGGCGAGCGTCACGTTCACCGACGGTGAGGTGATCGGCGCCGTGCTCGACCGCAACGGCCTCCGCCCGAGCCGCTACTGGGTCACCGACGACGACCTCGTCGTCATGGCGTCGGAGGTCGGTGTGATCGACATCGACCCGTCGAAGGTGATCAGCAAGGGCCGGCTGCAGCCCGGCAAGATGTTCCTGATCGACACGCGCGAGGGCCGCATCGTCGACGACGAGGAGATCAAGAAGCAGCTCGCCGCCGAACACCCCTACGCCGACTGGGTGCGCGACGGCATGGTCAGCCTGCCCGACTTGCCCGCTCGCGAGCACGTCGTGTTCTCCCACGACAGCGTCCTGCGGCGTCAGCAGATGTTCGGCTACACCCACGAAGAGCTGAAGATCATCATCACGCCGATGGCCAAGGCCGGCGCCGAGCCGATCGGCTCGATGGGAACCGACACCCCGCTCGCGGTGCTATCGGACCGGCCGCGTCTGCTGTTCGACTACTTCCAACAGCTGTTCGCGCAGGTGACCAACCCGCCGCTCGACGCGATCCGCGAAGAGGTCGTCACGGCCATCGCGTCCACGATCGGCCCCGAGTCGAACCTGCTCCAACCCGGTCCCGACAGCTGCCGACAGCTGCACCTGCCGTACCCGGTGATCGACAACGACGAACTCGCCAAGATCATCCACGCCAACAGCGACGGCCAGTTCCCGGGGCTCGCCGCTCACGTGGTCAAGGGCCTGTACCGGGTCGACGGCGGTGGCGATGCGCTTCGCACGGCGCTCGACGCGATCTTCGCCGAGGTGTCGGCGGCGATCGAGGGTGGGGCGCGGGTCATCGTGCTGTCCGACCGCAACGCCGACTCCGTCGAGGCGCCGATCCCGTCGCTGCTGCTCACCTCGGCGGTCCACCATCACCTCGTTCGCACCAAGCAGCGCACGAAGGTCGGCCTCGTCGTCGAATGCGGCGACGCGCGCGAGGTGCACCACATGGCGCTGCTCATCGGCTATGGGGCCGGCGCGATCAACCCGTACCTGGCGTTCGAGTCGATCGAGGACCTCATCGCCGAAGGTCTGCACGGCATGGGCGGGCTCGACCCCCAGCAGGCGATCAAGAACTACATCAAGGCGTGCTCGAAGGGTGTGCTGAAGGTGATGTCGAAGATCGGCATCTCGACCGTCGCGTCGTACACCGGTGCCCAGATCTTCGAGGCGATCGGCCTCGGCGACGAACTGGTCGACAAGTACTTCACCGGAACGGTCAGCCGCCTCGGCGGCATCGGCCTCGACGAGATCGCCCACGCCATCAAGCTGCGCCACTCGGTCGCCAATCCGAAGCGGCCGGAGCTGCGCTCGCATCGCCGCCTCGAACTCGGCGGCGAGTACCAATGGCGTCGCGAAGGGGAGTACCACCTCTTCAACCCCGAGACGGTGTTCAAGCTGCAGCACGCCACGCGAGCGGGTCGCTACGACATCTTCAAGGAGTACACCGGCCGGGTCGACGACCAGTCGCGTCACCTGGCGACCCTGCGCGGCCTGTTCAAGTTCAAGGACGGAGCGCGCCCACCCGTGCCGATCGACGAGGTCGAACCGGTCAGCGAGATCGTCAAGCGATTCTCCACGGGTGCCATGTCGTACGGTTCGATCTCGGCCGAGGCACACGAGACGTTGGCCGTCGCGATGAACCAGCTCGGCGCCAAGTCGAACACCGGTGAAGGCGGCGAAGATGCCGATCGACTGTACGACCCGACCCGTCGATCGTCGATCAAGCAGGTCGCGTCGGGACGGTTCGGTGTCACTGCCGAGTACCTCACCAACTCCGACGACATCCAGATCAAGATGGCCCAGGGCGCCAAGCCGGGCGAGGGCGGCCAGCTGCCCGGCGGCAAGGTGTACCCGTGGATCGCCAAGACCCGGCACTCGACGCCCGGCGTCGGCCTGATCAGCCCGCCGCCCCACCACGACATCTACTCGATCGAGGATCTCAAGCAGCTGATCCACGACCTGAAGAACGCCAACCCGTTGGCGCGGGTGCACGTGAAGCTCGTTGCCCAGATGGGTGTCGGCACGGTGGCGGCCGGCGTGTCGAAGGCCAAGGCCGACGTGGTGCTGATCTCCGGGCACGACGGCGGGACGGGCGCCTCACCGCTCACCTCGCTCAAGCACGCCGGCGGTCCGTGGGAGCTCGGTCTGGCCGAGACGCAACAGACCCTCGTGCTCAACGGGCTCCGCGACCGCATCGTCGTCCAGACCGACGGTCAGCTCAAGACCGGTCGTGACGTCGTGATCGCTGCGTTGCTCGGCGCCGAGGAGTACGGCTTCGCGACGGCGCCGCTCGTCGTCTCCGGGTGCGTGATGATGCGCGTCTGTCACCTCGACACCTGCCCGGTCGGTGTGGCGACCCAGAATCCCGAGCTGCGCAAGCGGTTCACGGGCAAGCCCGAGTTCGTCGTGAACTTCTTCGAGTACATCGCCGAGGAGATCCGCGAGTACATGGCCGAACTCGGCTTCCGGACCCTCGAGGAGATGATCGGTCACGTCGAGATGCTCGACGTCCAGCCCGCCGTCGACCACTGGAAGGCGCACGGACTCGACATCGCCCCGATCCTGCAGCTGGTCGACAACCCCTACGAGCAGGCGTTCATCTGCACCCAGTCGCAGGATCACGGGCTCGACGAGGCGCTCGATCAGGAGTTGATCCGTCTCGCCCGACCGGCGATCGACGACGCACAGCACGTCGAGATCGACCTCGCGATCCGCAACGTCAACCGCACGGTCGGCACCCTGCTCGGACACGAGGTCACCAAGAAGTGGAAGGGCGCAGGGTTGCCCGATGGCACGATCGACATCACGTTCCGTGGCTCCGCCGGTCAGAGTTTCGGTGCGTTCGTGCCGGCCGGCATCACGATGCGACTGCTCGGCGACGCCAACGACTATGTGGGCAAGGGTCTGTCCGGAGGGCGTCTCATCGTTCGCCCGCCGGAGACGTCACCCTTCGTCGCCGAGGACCAGATCATCGCGGGGAACGTGATCGGCTACGGCGCGACCGGCGGCGAGATCTACCTGCGCGGCGTGGTCGGTGAACGGTTCTGTGTCCGCAACTCGGGTGCGACCGCCGTCGTCGAAGGTGTCGGTGACCACGGCTGCGAATACATGACCGGTGGCCGGGTCGTCATTCTCGGTCCGACCGGCCGCAACTTCGGTGCCGGCATGTCGGGCGGCATCGCCTACGTGTACGACCGCGGCAACCATTTCGACCGTCGTGTCAACTACGAGATGGTCGAGGTCGAGCAGCTCGACGACGCCGATCGCGAGTTCCTGCGGGAAGCGATCGAGCAGCACCACCGGTACACCGACTCCGCGGTCGCGGCGCGCATGTTGGCGTCGTGGAGCGTCGAGGTGAGCCGGTTCCGCAAGGTGATGCCGATCGACTACAAGCGGGTGCTCACCGTGTCGGCCCGGGCCGAGGCCGAGGGGCTCGACGAGGTCGAGACCGTCGCCCGGATCATGGAAGCGGCGAGGGCGACATGACGGGCGAAGTGACGGCTGAGATGAGTGTTGTGGTGAACGAGAGCGATCGAACGGAGGAGACGAATCATGGGTGAGACGACCGGATTCCTGCAATGGACGCGGGAGACCCCCCAGTACCGGCCGGTGCCCGTGCGCTTGCGCGACTGGCGCGAGGTGTACGAGGAGTTCCCCGTCGAGAAGGTGCAGACCCAGGCGGGTCGCTGCATGGACTGCGGCATCCCGTTCTGCAACAACGGCTGCCCGCTCGGCAACCTGATCCCCGACTGGAACGACCTCGTCTACCGTGACCACTGGCGTGACGCCATCGACCGCCTCCACGCCACCAACAACTTCCCCGAGTTCACCGGGCGACTGTGCCCGGCGCCGTGCGAGTCGGCGTGTGTGCTCGGCATCAACCAACCCCCGGTCGCCATCAAGCAGGTCGAGGTCGAGATCATCGACTACGCGTTCGACCGTGGCTGGGTCGCTCCTCAGATCCCGTCGGTCAAGACCGGCAACCGCGTGGCCGTGATCGGCTCCGGCCCGGCGGGGCTCGCCGCGGCGCAACAGCTGACGCGTGCTGGCCACGACACCGTCGTGCTCGAACGTGCCGACCGCATCGGCGGTCTCCTGCGGTACGGCATCCCCGAGTTCAAGATGGAGAAGCGCCACATCGACCGTCGTCTCGAGCAGATGGAGGCCGAGGGCACCGAGTTCCGGACCAACGCCGTCGTCGGCGAGAACGTCGACATCGCCGTGCTGCAGGCGTCGTACGACGCGATCGTGCTGGCCTGCGGCGCCACCCAGTGGCGCGACCTGCCGGTGCCCGGCCGCGAGCTGAACAACATCCACCAGGCGATGGAGTACCTGCCGTTCGCCAACCGGGTGCAGTTGGGCGACATCGAGGCCTCGCCGATCGACGTCAACGGCAAGCACGTCGTCATCATCGGCGGCGGTGACACCGGTGCCGACTGCCTCGGCACCGCCCACCGCCAAGGCGCCGCGTCGGTGACCCAGCTCGAGATCATGCCCCGCCCGCCGGAGGAGCGTGCGACCAGCAACCCGTGGCCGCAGTTCGCCTTCACGTACAAGGTCACCTCCGCCCACGACGAGGGCGGCGAGCGGATGTACTCGGTCAACACCGAGCGCTTCGTCGACGACGGCGAGGGCAACGTCAAGGCGCTCGCCCTCCACGAGGTGGAGATGGTCGACGGTCGATTCCAGAAGGTCGAGGGCACCGACACCGAGATCCCCGCCGACTACGTGTTCCTGGCGCTGGGGTTCACCGGCACCGAGACGTTCCCGTGGCTCGACGAACTCGGGGTCGAGCGGGACCAGCGATCGAACGTGATGCGCGACGAGAACTTCATGACCAACGTCCCCGGCGTCTTCACCGCCGGCGACATGGGGCGTGGGCAGAGCCTGATCGTGTGGGCGATCGCCGAGGGCCGTTCCGCCGCTGCCGGGGTCGATCGGTACCTGATGGGCGAGTCACGCCTGCCGTCGCCGATCGCGCCCACCGACCGTCCGCTGATGTGACGCCGAGGTGACACATGATGCGAGCGCGACACGTCCCCGCGCCAGGTCGTGCTGAGCAGTACCTGAGGGTGCCACCACTCACGGCACGGAACCCCGTACGCTGGTGGTCATGAAATCCAGCAGTCGCGCCTCGTTCGCGCTCACGCTCGGCGTCGCCGCCATGGCGCTGCTGTCGGGATGCGGTTCGTCCGACGGCGAGGCCGCCGGATCCGGCGACACCCTGCAGTACGTGCCCACCACGAGCTACGCCCTCAAGGCGCCGGCCACCACGACCACGACCACGACACTCGCCCCGGGCGCGACCCCGCCTGCGGGTGGCACCGTGCCGACCGAGCAGACGTACACGATCAGGGCGGGCGACAGCCTCTCGCGGATCGCCGGCCTGTACGACGTGACGATGGACCAGATCGTCGCCTACAACGGCTGGGAGGACGGCATCGACCACTTCCTCTTGCCTGGTGAAGCGATCCTGATCCCGCCCGGCGCCGCCGTTGCCGGCTCGACCCAGACCGAGACCGCCACCGACGCCGGTTCGGGCGATACGGGTTCCACCGACACCGGCTCGACCGACACGGGCGATGCGGGCGACACGGGCGACACGGAGGAGGAGACGGCCACGGGCGAGGGGTGCACGTACACCATCGAGGCCGGCGACTATCCCGGGACGGTGGCGTCCGACTTCGGGATCACCGTCGACCAGTTGCAGGCGGCGAACCCCTCGCGCGACTTCAGCGTCTGGTTCCTCGCCACCGCCACGATCAACATCCCGCCCGAAGGCGACTGCTGACCACGGCTCGTCTGACTGCTCCGACTCGGCAGCGCAGCCTGGTCCGGGATCCCAGCTGAGCCGATGAACCGTCTCGGTCACGAATGGCCTCGTGTCGTCGGGCAGGCGGGGTGCAGCGGCCCCGGACCGGTCGACGAGATCGAGGATGCCCAGGGTGTCGGTGGTCCTCGGGCGTTGGTTTCGCACCGCTTGTGCTGTGAAGCAGTGAGCTGATACCTCCCCAGTTCCGCGGCGCCCGAGCCCAGGAGGCTGGACCGATCGCCCCGAGACCGTGCGTTGAGGCTTCTCGGTGGCGTCAGGTGCGTTCTCCGCAACGGTTCCCACCGCGATCGTGGGGTGTGGGGTGGTGGTGGGTTCTCGGCGGCTGTGGTGCGGGTTCCCGGACGGGAGCCGCCGAGACGCGGGTGTCGAGTTCTCGGTGGCGTTGGGTGTGCTTTCCGCTGCGGTTGTCGCCGCGATCGTGTCATGGCTGGCCTGGCCGTGGTTCTCGGTGGCGCTGGTTGCGGACAGTGCAACCGTTGCCGCCGAGAACTGGCGACGGCGAGATGCTCGGCGGGATGGTCTGAGACGTGGGACTTCGGGTCACCGAGACGTGACGGGAGTCCAGCTCGCTGCTTCGAGGCGTCGTTGCCCGAGGCGTCGTTGCTCGGGTCAGCGTCGTGGTCAGTGCCGACCGTTCTCGGCGGATTCGGTTGCGTGTTCCGCATCCGATGCCGCCGAGATGTCTGCGCTGACGGTCGACGCTGAGATCTCGGTGGCGCTGGTTGCGGAAAGTGCAACTGCTGCCGCCGAGAACTGGTGGGCGAATCGATTGCTTCGAGGCGATGGGCGAGGGAGGCGCGACTGGATGCACCTCGACCTCGTCGCACTGATCTCGGTGGGCGTGGTGCGGGGTTTCGGACGGGAGCTGCCGAGAAGGTGGGGTGCCGGCTGGCCGTGGGTTCTCGGCGGCGGTGGTGCGGGTTTCCGGACGGGAGCCACCGGGAAGGTGGGGTGCCGGCTGGCCGTGGGTTCTCGGCGGCGGTGGTTCGGCACTCCGGACTTGGGTCACCGAGATTGATGGGGCCCGAACTCGTTGCTTCGAGGCGTTCGGGCGAGCTGCTGCTGACCGGGGTCACCGGGCCCGGAGCGTCGAGAAACTCGACGGCGGTCGTGCGGGCGGCGGCGGCCAGGGTCAGCCGAGGTCGGGCCAGACCCGCTGTTGGCGGCGACGGAGGCCGGCGGCACCGAGCTTGCGGCGTTCGCCCAGCTCCCACTGGCGGCGCCAGCCGTTGTAGTCGGGCCCTGCCAACGAGGGGCTGGTGCCCTGTGCCGCCCGCTTCGAGGCGGTCCAGTAGTCGGTGAGGGCCTCGTCGCCGAGGCGGGTCACGGCGGCTTCGATGCGAGTGTTGAAGCGCCGGGTGTTCTCGTCGTCGGCTTGGCGCAGCGGCGCCCCGAACACGACCTTGGTGCGTCCCGGCTTCGGACGCTTCATGCCTTTGCCGTAGATCGCCCCCGTCCCGTCGATGAACACCGGCACGACCGGAGCCCCCGTCCGTGACGACAGGTACGCGGCTCCACCCTTGAATTCCTGACCCCAGCCGTCGGGGGAGCGGCCGCCCTCGGGATAGATCAGCAGGCTGTGCCCGTCGGCGATGAGGTCACGGAACATGTCGCTCGAGCGGCGGCTCGTCACCTCACGGTCGATCGGGATAGCGTTGAGCGCGAGTGCCGACATCGCCGCCTTCCAGTGGGCGTCGAAGAAGTAGTCCGCAGCGGCCGCTACGACGAGCTCACGACGCCAGCAGCGCGGGATCGCGCTGATCATCAACCCGGTGTCGAGGTGGCTGTGGTGGTTCGGCGCGAAGATCACCGGCGGTGGCTCGTCGAGTTTCGACAGCGAGTCGAGCCGGTCGACGCCGGTCACCTCCGGCATCGCCAGACCGCCGATCAGCAGCCGGAGCGGACCCTCGGTGATGACGCCTCGGGCAGCACGGGCGAGCGGGCGGCGGGCCCAGTCGGTGTCGTAGTCGGCGCCCAGCTTCGATGGTTCCTCGGGCACCGCGACGCCCTTCGGCACGTTCGGGGCGCGGTACGGGAAGCCGTACGACCGCAGCGGTGTGGCCGCCTTGCGGGCCACGTTCTCGGCGCGGCCGGCCAGGCGTTGCCCCGCTCGGAGGTATCGCTTCGGCACGTCCATCGTGATCAGTGGACGTCGGCGACCAGGACGCCGGGGACGTGGAGGTGGGAGATGCTGGGGGAGCGGCCGACGACGTCGGAGGCGATCTCGAACGCGTCGTCCATCGTGCTCGCCGGGGTGAAGCCGAGTCGGCGCACCGTCGACGGATCGCCGCCGACGACGATCACCTTGCCGGCCCACTGCTGGCCGTGGGCGCCCCAGTACCAGGCGTAGAACGGATGTACGCCGTGATAGGCGTTGCCGGTGCGGTACAGGTGCGTGTACCACTCGTCCTCGGCGTACTTGCGCTCGTACTTCTCGGCCATGACGACCGGGTCGGTCGTGTCGGCGAGCACCTCGTCGAAGAAGTCGATGTAGCTCGGGTGGTGCACCGGGTTGAACTCGCGGTACGTCGGGTGGGTCATGATGATGACCCCGCCGTCGCGCACCAGCGGTTTGTTGCGGTACATGTTGAACATGTAGCCGAGTCCCATGCACATCACGAGGATCGGGTTCATGATGCCCTCGGGGTTGTAGGGGCAGATGAACGGGATCCCCATCGTGAGGATGTCGGTCTGGCCCTCCACCGGCACGAGGTGTTGCTCGTAGACGTGTTCGAGGGTGATCTCGTGCACCGACGGGGTGAAGCCGGCCTGCACACTGGTCATCTCGTACGGCGCCTCCATCGAGTGGAAGATCTTGCGCTTGGCCCGGTTCGGCATGCGCTTGAGCGACTTCTCGGTGGCGAGGTACAGCGCCCGGTCCTTGGCCGTCCACTCCCACTCGCGCTTGCTGAGGAAGCCGAACGTGTCGGGGAATGCAGCGGTGTTGATCGACGTCTCGACCTGGAAGATCTTCGGTCCGTTGTCGCGCAGCACCTTGCCGAGGCGCCAGATGCTCTTGTGGAGCGCCGAGTGGTCGCGGTGACCCATCAGGCTCTTGGTCTCCTGCAGGTGGGTCGGCGTGTGGTGGTTTGCCAGGCAGCGATACGACGCGAAGCCGGTGGTGATCGATTTCCAGCCGCCGTCCATCGCCACCTGGTTCACGTTGGCGTAGACGACGAGGTCGCTCTCGGCGACCCGCTTGTTGATCTCGAGCACCTCACCGTGGTCGGTCTCCCCGAGCACGGCCAGGTTGTCGGGGTCTTCGGCGTCGTGCTGGTACAGCAGACCGCGGGGCTCGAACGCATCGAAGATGCGATCGCCGAGCACGTGGCGCAGTTCGTAGTCGTGCATCCGCCGATGCAAACCGAGCGCAGCGATGATGTGGATGTCGTCGACGCCCGCCTCTGCCGCGTGATCGAGTACGGCTTCGATGATGCGTTGGCGGATGTCGGGGCGACGCATCTTCGGCAAGGACAGGCTGGCGTCGTCGAAACAGATCGTCAGCTTCATGTCGGGCCGCAGGAGGGCCGGCAGCGGCTCCATGTCGTGGGGGTTCAGGAGCGCGTCGCGGATGTGACCGTCGGGGTCGTCGAGGCCCGGGAGCGGCTCGGCGGGGTAGATGATGCGGCTGCGGTCGGCGGGCAGTTTCTCGAGGCTGAACCCCTCGCCGCGCCAGAACAGCACCGGCGGCGTCGACTTGTCGACGTCGAGGACGAATCCGGGACGGGGCATGATCAGGTGTCTCCTCGGAGGGCGAGTTCCATCCCGGCGCCAGCGGACACCTGGGCGATTAAATCGGCTGTATGTCCACCGGTGGACGCCTGGTGGATTAAATCGACTGTGTGTCCGGGGGGTCGGGGAGCGGCGGACGCCTGGGCGATTAAATCGACTGTGTGTCCACCGGTGGACGCCTGGGCGATTAAATCGACTGTGGGTCCGGGGACGGGCGGCCTGGGGGGCATGATCAGGTGTCTCCTCGGAGGTCGAAGGCGATCTTCACGGCGCCGCGGCGGCCGGCCTCGGCGGCGTGGGCGAGGGCGTCGACGTGGGCGTCGAGCCGGTACGTGGCCGACAGCAGTCGTTCGGCCTCGTAGTGGTTCGCGGTCGCGAACGCCAGGTCGAAGGTGCGGGCGGTGGTGCCGTCGGGCAGCGTCTCGGTGCCGTACGTGTACGCACCCTTGAGTTCGGTCTCGCGGTGCCAGAGCCCGGTCAGGTCGACCCGCACCTCGGCCGGCATACCGAGCAGGACGACCCGTCCGCGTGGCCGCGTGATGCGCAGGGCGTCGGTGATTGAGCCGCTGTTGCCGACGGCGTCGATCGTCACGTGGGCGCCCGAGCTGAGCACGCCGCCGATGATGTGGCAGCCGGCGGAGCGACGGACGGCCCGGTCGAGCTTGCTCGCCTGGACGACCTCGTCGGCGCCGAGTGCGCCGGCGAGCGCGATCTGGTGTGGGTACCGAGCTCCGACGATCACCTGGGCGTCCGGCAGGTACCGCTTCAGTCCGGCGATCGCGGCGAGGCCCATGGTGCCGGCACCGAGCACGGCGACGATCGGGTCGTCGACGTCGGTGAGCGTGGGCGCGGCGAGCAGCGCGGCGTGGATGCCGCCGGCGATCGGCTCGACGAGCACCGCTCGCTCGTCGGGCATGTCGTCGCCGATGCGATGCAGCTGCGATTCGTGGGCCCAGAACCAGGGTGCCCAACCGCCGCCGGTCGAGCAGCAGAAGCCGGTCTGGATGCCGGGCGCGAGGTGGCCGGTGGCGAGGTGGGCGTAGTCATCTCCGTCGCCGGGTGCGGCACCGTCGAACGGGGGAGCGAAGCCGCGCGCCTCGTGCCCGAGGACCGGTTCGAGCACGACCCGCGTCCCGTCGTCGAGTTCGCCGACGACCTCGTGGCCGGGCACGAACGGGAAGCTCACGTAGTCGTCGAAGTAGGTGGAGGCGTGGCCCTCGACGAGCGACAGGTCGGATCCGCAGATGCCGGCGAGCCGTGTGTGCACTCGATGCCACCCGTCGCCGGGACAGTCGGGGTCGTCGATCGAGCGGTACTCCAGCGGTCCGATGCGCGCCGACGTGGCGGGGGCGACGGCGGACGCCACCCGAGCGAGACCGAACTTGCCGGCCGAACGCCGGATCTGGAGCGCCCTCATCGGCCGCCTCCGCTCGACACGAACCGGCGTCGCCGCTCGCGGTCGTTCAGCATCGGGCCGATCGGCAGCAGCGGCTTCGGCGCTCCCTGTGCCTTCGACCAGTGCTCGACGAGCCAGCCGCGCTTGCGAGCGATCGTGGCGAGCCGCGTCTCGGGATTGACGGCGACGGGAAAGCCGACCGCCTCGAAGAGGGGCAGGTCCGACGACGAGTCGGCGTAGGCGACGCACTCGTCGAGGCGGAACCCTTCGGCGTCGCAATAGTCGGACAGCAGCTGGGCGCGTGTCTCGCCGGTGGGCGGCACCGACTTCATCTCGCCGGTGTAGCGACCGTCGGCGGTCGTCGTCATCTCGGCGGCGATGATCTCGTCGAACAGCGGCTTCAGCGGCGCGACGTTGAACTCCAGCGCACCGGTGATCAGCACGGTGCGGTGGCCGGCGGCGCGGTGGTCGCGGACCCGGCGCATCCCCTCGGGGAAGCTCTTGGTGAGGATCAGCTCGTGCATCATCGCCTGGACGTCGAGCTCGATCTGCTCGATCGGCGCGTCCTCGTAGCGGCGGTAGAAGTGGCGCAGGAAGTCGGTGCGGTCGCGGCGGTCCATCCGGAGCAGCCCGGGGGCCTCCGACAGGGTGCGGAGGACGTATCGGATCCGTTCCGGCGTGTTGAGCCGGCGGGTCGCGAGGAACGAGTAGCTCTCGACGACGTTCGACGCGATCAGTGTGTTCTCGAGGTCGAATGCGGCGACGTGGCGCTTCGGGTCGAGCACCTGCTTGCGGAGTCGCACCATGCGGTCGGTCGATCGCGACTTGCCCGGCGTCGTTTTGACGCGTGCGTGCTGCACGATCGCCGGCAGGTGGATGTTGGTCGCGTAGTGGTGCCAGTCGACGATGCGCGGGTCGAGTTGGAACACCTCGTGGTCGACGTCGTCGAGCAGGCGGTCGACGGCGAGCAGGTTGTCGACCTGGTAGATCGCCTCACACTCGGTGTAGAGGCCGTACAGCTCGACGTACTGGGTGGCGGCCTCGACCTCGGCCCGGCGCGACTCGATCGTCGCTGCGAGCTCGGCCTGCTTCCCGCGCAGTGGCAGTGCTTGGAGCGTCTTCTCGCTCCACCCGAGCACCCGGTTGGCCCGACGCAGCTCGCCTTCGACCTTGCCGCGTCCGGGGAAGCGCCACTCGGGGAGCACGATCGGCTGCCCCTTCGGGTCGTACAGCGGATGCTCGCCGAACCAGGTGCTCACGTAGTCGATGAGCATGCGGTAGGTGAGCGGGTTGATGCCGCCGGAGGCGACCTGGGTGATCGGCGGCGCGGCCTCGGGGCCGACGGCGGCGACGGCGATGATGGCGCTCACCACGATGTCGACCGGGATGACGTCGATCGTGCCCTCGGGCACACCGGGGAATTGGCTCAGGAGACCCTTGGCGTAGGACAGGATGACCGGTTCGGCCATGCGGAAGCCGCGGATCCAGCCCGGGTGGGGCTCGGCCCACGCCGACTCGATGATCGAGGGCCGCACGATCGACACGGGCACATCGCCGCCATGTTCGGCAACCGTGTCGGTGAGGGCTTGTTCGCCGAGTGCTTTGGTGAAGGCGTAGGCATCGGGCCAGCCGACGCTGGCGGCGCGTGACCGGCCCGCCTCGACGAGCTGGTCGCGAACCCAACGCTCGCGAATTTGCTCGGTCTTGGCGGCGAGCGCCGGTGCACCAGCGGCGCCGAGCTCGTTACGGGCTTCCTTGCGGAAGCGCGCCAGTTGGTCGGGCTGACGACTGAGGGCGTCGTTGTCGCTTCGGAGTCGGCGCGCCGCGGCCACCTCGGCTTTCCACGACAGGCCGATGTCGAACGGACCCTCACTGACCAGGACCTCGGGCGCGTTGCCGCGTCGGTTGCCGGCCACGTAGCAGGTGCTGACGGCCACGAGGTGGGGCGTGATCCCGAGGGCGTGGCACAACTCCGCGATGCGGACCGGTCCGAGCAGGTTGATCTCGACGGCCCGATCGAGCGGTGAGTCGAACGACACCGTCGCTGCGGAGTGGATGACGACGTCGGCGGTCGAGAAGGTGCGGCGGTCGTCGTCACTCAGTCCGAGTCCGTCGCTCGACACGTCGCCGGCGATCGTCGTGATCCGACGGGCCGTCATCTCCGCGAACGACTCGCTCGACCCGGGGGCGTTGTACTGCTCGCGGAGTCGGTCGAAGGCGTCGTTGCGGAGCAGTTCCTTCTCGACCCGTTTGGCGGCCTTGGTGCGCTTGCCGTCGCGGACGAGCAGGACGAGGTCGCAGTCGGGCACGCTGCGCAGGATTCGTTCGACGAGCGCGGTGCCGACGAATCCGGTCGAGCCGGTGATGGCGATGCGCTTGCCAGCGAGCGATTCGGCGATCACAATGGCACTGTCTACCACTTGGTAGAGACTTCTTCAATGGTGGTCCGCACGTTCCGCACCGAGCCGCCATCGACGAGAGGATCGAGACGAGGAACGACCAGATGACCGTCACACCGACACGCCAACGCATTCTCGACGCCGCGATCGACCTGTTCGGCCGGCGCGGCGTCGATGCGGTCTCGCTCGACGAGATCGCCCGCGCCGTCGGCGTGCGGAAGCAGACGGTCCTGTACTGGTTCCCGTCCAAGGACGAACTGGTCGACGCCGTCCTCGAGGCGGTCGCGGCCGAGCTGCACCTCGCGATCGAGGCGGCGATCCGGTCGGCGGACGACGACCCGCTCGATCGCGTCGACGCGGTCATCGAGGCCGTGTTCCGGCCGGCCGTGCGTCGGCCGGCGTTGCTCGGCCTCGTCCGGGAGGTGAGCCGACTGCCCGACGCTCGTGCCGACCGCCTCCGACGCCACGTGCAGCCGCTCGTCGAGCGCGGCATCGAGTATCTGGCGCTCGAGATGGACAAGGGACGGCTGCGCCGTGGCGACCCCGGCCTGATCGCCGGGTTGGCGTACGCCACGGTCACCGGCATCGCCACCGAACCCGAGGTGTTGCGTGCGGTCGGCTGGCGTCCGGATCTGGCGGGCCTGCGGCGGTTGCGCGACGAGTTGCGAGCGTTCCTGCGATCGGCGCTGTCGCCGACGAGCTGAGGAGCCGAGTTCGACCCGGCGGCTCGTCGATCCGTCTGCCGATCAGCCGCCGGCACCCGATCCGGCGTCGACCTCGGCTTCGAGGCGGCGCAACGCCTCGTACTCGGTCGCCACGACGTCGGGGTCGTCCGGGCAGTCGAACGCGATCTGCTCGGCCTGATCGGACCATGCCGCGACGGCGTCGTCGAGCCCCTCCGACGGTGTCGGCGTCAGATCGTCGAAGCGTTCGCGATACAGCCCGACCAACTGGTCGCACAACTCGCGTCCCCCGACGACGAACTCGGCCTCGGTCGGCACGAGCGCCCGCTCGCCATCCCAGATAGCGCTCCACGCCGCATCGGACGGACGGTCGTCGTCACCGCACGCCGCGAGTACCCCGGTGAGTCCGACCGACGCGAGCAACCCGCCGATCCCGAGTCGGGCGAACGGCCCCAGCCGGCGAGACCTGGTCACGTTCGGATCTCGACCGGCGTGGCCGGTAGTTCGAATCGGAAGTCGCAATGGTCGTCGCCCGCCATGATCGTTCGGGTCCGGGTGAACACGACGTCGGGGTTGAATCCCTCGATCAGGGAGCCGTCACGATTGCACGACATCGTCGCACCGAGATCGGCCAACCCGAGGGCGCGGTACATCTCGGCATAGCGGCAGCGGGTGACGTCGAACGCGAACACCTCGTCGGAGAGCTCGCGTACCTCGGTCTCGAGTGCCCCGTCGGCCGACCAGGCGCCCAGTGCGGATGCAAATGCGGGCAGCGTCGTGTCGCCGACGACCGCAGCCAGGTCCGAGCCCTGGGCACGTGCGATGTCGACGATCACCTCGCGAGTGGTCTCGTAGACGTCTGGGCCGAAGCGGTCAGCGAGTCGCTCGAGCAGGGGAGCGACGATGCGAGCTTCGATCTCGCGGCGATTCAGGACGCCGACCTCGTTGAGCTGGTCGACCGGCCGCTCGAACGTCATCCCGTCACCATACGCCCGCTCGAGGCACGGCGCCGGCTGTGATAACCGCGACGCGGCAGTGTCTTGTGCAGGACGGCAACCGGCCCTGACGCGAATTGAGGTCGGCTGGACACACCGCGTGGCAAGGATGAGACGGTCTCGTCGGACGTGCCCGTCGAGATCCGATGGGGAAGTGCCGCACGAACTCACCACAGGGAAGGTGACGTGATGATCGTTGCTACTCGTAGGCGGACGCGGCGCGGTGCCGTGGCGGCCGCTCTCATCGGAGCGCTCGTGCTCAGCCAGGTCGTGTACGGCAGTCCGACGTCGGCACAAGCTGACGAGCCGCTCCCATCAGGGACCGAGGCGAGCACGCCGAACCTCGACCTCGTCGTGAACGTCCCTCGGCAGGGCGTCAACGACGGCGTGTTCCAGAGCGACCTCGCCTTTTACGGCGACCTCGCGATCCAAGGCACGTATGGGGGTCTCAACTTCTACGACATCAAGCACCCGCAGAAGACGACGTTGGTCGGCCAGTTCGCCTGCCCGGGCGGTCAGGGCGACCCGTCGGTCAGCCCCGACGGCTCGCTGGTGTTCATGTCGGTCGACGCGGCTCGGACCGATGACTCGTGCCAGAGCAGTGGCACCTCCACCGCCAACCCCGACGGTTGGGAGGGCATCCGGATCGTCGACATCAGCGATCCCACCAACGCGCAACAGGTCGCCACCGTGCGCACCGACTGTGGGTCGCACACCCACACCCTCGTGCCCGGTGCGACCGACGACGTGGTGTACCTCTACATCTCCTCGTACGGACCCAACGCGGCGTTCCCGAATTGTCAGCCTCCGCACGACGCGATCTCCATCGTCGAGGTACCCATCGACGACCCGGCGTCGGCATCGGTGGTGAACAAGGCGGTGTTGTTCCCCGACGGAGGGGCGATCTCGCGCACGGCCGGGTGCCACGACATCACCGTCTACCCCGAACTCGATCTCGCCGCCGGGGCCTGCATGGGCGAGGGCGTCCTGATGGACATCTCCGATCCCGTGGCGCCGTACGTGATCACCAGCGTTACGGACACGAACTTCGCGTTCTGGCACTCGGCGACGTTCAGCAACGACGCGACGAAGGTCGTGTTCACCGACGAACTCGGCGGCGGAGGCGGAGCCACCTGCAACGAGGCGGTCGGTCCCGAACGGGGCGCCAACGCGATCTTCACGATCGTCGGTGAGGGCGACGACCGGACGCTCGAGTTCCAGAGCTACTTCAAGATCCCGCGCCACCAGGCCAACACCGAGAACTGTGTCGCACACAACGGGTCGATCGTCCCATCCAACGATCGCGACCTCATGGTGCAGTCGTGGTACCAGGGCGGCGTGTTGGTGATGGACTTCACCGATCCGGCCAACCCGTTCGAGATCGCCTGGTTCGATCGGGGTGCGCTCGACCCGCCGGCGCTCGGCGGCAGCTGGTCGGCGTACTGGTACAACGGCTACATCTACTCGAGCGACATCACGCTCGGGCTCGACGTCCTCCGGCTGACCGGCACCGAGGGCGTCAGCAGCGCCAACCGGGTCAAGCAGGATCACTTCAACGCCCAGACGCAGTATCGGCTGAAGGACTGAGGCGGGTCTCGCGATCCGTTCTCGCTGCGGAGGACGGATCGCATCGCCCACCACCACTCGCTGTGCACTCGTAGGAGGATGCGATGAGATTCGACAAGAGGTTCCGCCGAGCGTCGGTGGTCGTCGTGGTGCTGTCCGCCGTCGCCGTCGCAGCCGTCGCGAGTGCCGGGCCACCGCCGGACAAGGGTGGCGGCAAGAAGCCGAAGGACCCGACGACGACCACCATCACCGCGAACACCACCACGACCGTCGCGTCGCCGCCCGACGGGAGCTACAACGACGCCGATGCGGACTTCGTCGCCATGATGATCCCGCACCACTTCCAGGCGACGGTCATGAGCGATCTGGCCCCGGGACGCGCCGGCGACGCGACCGTGCTGGCCCTCGCGGAGCGCATCGGGGTCGAACAAGAGGTCGAGATCGGCATGATGCAGAACTGGCAGACCTGGAACGGTCTCGAGGTGACCGACGCCGAGGCGGCGTACGAGATGATGCTCCAGATGCCGATGATGGTCGAGCAGATGGGGATGGCGACCCCGGAGGAGCTCGATGCCCTCACCGGTGCGTCAGGAACGGGCTTCGATCGGCAATATCTGCAGTTGATGATCGACCATCACGAGGGGGCATTGACGATGCTCACCGACGTGCTCGTCCACGGCAGCGACACGACGCTGGAGTTCTGGGCGACCGACATGCTGACGGCGCAGGGTGTGCAGATCGACCAGATGGAGGCGATGATCGCCGAGCTCGGATAACGCTGCGTCAGTGCTTGGTGTTGCGGCGGCGACGGCTGTGGCGTTCGAGCGCCAACTCGACGAGACGGTCGATGATCTCGGGATACGACATGCCGCTGGCGATCAGCATCTTGGGGAACATCGAGATCGGCGTGAAGCCGGGCATCGTGTTGACCTCGTTGCAGAGGAAGCCACGCGCCGCTCCCGATTCCTCGAGGAAGAAGTCGCAGCGGGCGAGGCCCTCGCACCGCAGTGCCCGGAACGCGGCGAGTGCCTGCGCCTGCACGTCGGCGGTCTGGTCGGGCGTGAGCGGCGCGGGGATGACGCCGGACGACGCGTCGTTCACGTACTTGTCGTCGTAGCTGTAGAACTCGTCGCCGGGCAGGATTTCGCCCGGGAGCGACACGAACGGATCGTCGTTGCCGATCACGGCCACCTCGATCTCACGACCGACGATGCCCTCTTCGACGACGATCCACTCGTCGTAGGTCAGGGCGTAGTCGATCGCATCGCTGAGCTCGTCGACCGTCTTGGCCTTGGTGACGCCCACCGACGAACCCATGTTGGCCGGCTTGACGAAGCACGGAAGGCCCAGTTCGTCGGCCAACTCTGCGGGCAAGCCCGGGGTGATCTGGTGCTCGGCGAACGCCCGATAGCGGGCCTGGGCGATACCGGCCGCGGTGAGCACCTGCTTGGCCATCGCCTTGTCCATGGCGACCGCCGACCCGAGCACGCCGGCTCCGGCGTAGGCGACGTTCGCGAGTTCGAGCATGCCCTGCACCGTGCCGTCCTCGCCCATCGGGCCGTGGAGCAGCGGCAACACCACCGTGCGCTCCGGAAGGTCGGAGGCCTCGCCCAGCATCGTCGTCGGCGACAGGGTGTCACCACGGGGATCGAGCCGACTCGGCAACGCCTGCGGTCCGGAGCGCAAGGCCGCAGCCGCTTCGGTGGCGATCGCCCACTGGCCGTCAGTCGAGATGCCGACCGGGGTGATGCGGTACTTGTCGGGGTCGGCGGCGGCGAGCACGTGCGCAGCGGTCGTGCAGCTCACGTCGTGTTCGGCCGACTGCCCGCCGAACACGACCACCAAGTGGATGCGCTCGTTGCTCACCCTCACGACGGTACCGTTCGCAGCCATGCGGATCATGGCATCCCGGATCGCGTCAGCCGTCGGCGGCGTCCTGCACGGACCGGACGTCGCTGTCGACGGCGCCTCGTTCGACTCGCGTTCGGTGCGTCCCGGTGAGCTGTTCGTGCCGATCGTCGCCGAGCGCGACGGCCACGACTTCATCGGATCGGCGCTCGGGGCCGGTGCGACCGCCTACCTGACGCACCGGGCCCCCGTCGGCGGTACCGCGGTCGAGGTCGACGACACCGCGGCCGGACTGATGGCACTCGCCACCTGGGCTCGCCGGCAACTCGACGTCCCGGTCGTGGGTGTGACCGGCAGCGTCGGGAAGACGTCGACCAAGGACTTCATCGCCGTCGCACTCGGCGCCACGCGGCGCGTCACCGCGAACGTGCGGAGCTTCAACAACGAGCAGGGCCTCCCGGTGACCATCCTCGGCGCGCCCGACGACGTCGAGGCGCTCGTCGTCGAGATGGGCATGCGCGGGTTCGGCGAGATCGTCCGCCTGTGCGACGTCGCCCGACCGACGATCGGGGTCGTGACCCGGGTCGCCGCCTCGCACACCGAGCGGGTGGGCGGAATCGAGGGCGTCGCCCGTGCCAAGCGCGAACTCGTCGAACAACTGCCGGCGACGGGAACCGCGGTCCTGAACGCCGACGACAGCCGCGTGTCGGCGATGGCGGGTTCGGCGCCCGGCGACGTGATCACCTTCGGTGTCGGTGCCGGTGACGTCCGGGTGACCGATCTCGAACTCGACCCGCTGGCGCGTCCGCGCTTCACGGTCGAGACGCCGTGGGGGAGCGCCAGGGTCGAGCTCGCGGCCAGCGGCGTCCACATGGCGAGCAATGCCGCGGCCGCGATCGCCGTCACCGGTGTCGTGGAGGGCTCGGTCGACGCGGCGGTCGACGCCCTCCGGACCGCCGCCGTCTCGGGGATGCGCATGGAGGTACATACGCTCGACTCCGGCGCGGTCGTCGTCAACGACGCGTACAACGCCAACCCCGACTCGATGCGCGCCGCGCTCGACGCCATCGCTGCGATGCGGGCGGATCGGCGCGTGGCGATCCTGGGGCCGATGGGCGAGCTGGACGATCCGGACGCCGGGCACGCCCGAGTCGCCGCGGACGCCCGAGCGCGGGACATCGAGATCGTCGCCACGGGCACCGATCGCTACGGGGTCGAGCCGACCGATGACCCGGTTACCGTGCTCGGCGACCTCGGCCCGGGTGACGTCGTGCTGGTCAAAGCCAGCCGAGCAGGTGGCCTCGAGCGCTTCGTCGCCGAGCTGCTGGAGAAGTAGACGACGCCGACTACCACAGACGACGAGGCCGCCGTCAGAAGAGGCGGTTGGCGTTGACGGGGACGAAGGGCTCGCCGCCGTCGTCGACCGGGAGGAAGTCGTCCTCGTCGAGTCGGGCCAGGTTCGACCACCACGACAGTCCGACAGCGAACAGGGCGCCGAAACCGAGCACCCAGCGCGCCCCGATCGAATCCATGATCGGTCCGGCGATCAGGTTGCCGAGCGGTACGGTCCCGCCGAACGCCATGAACCACAAGGGCATCGCCATCGCGCGCTCGTTGTCCGCGAGGTTGCGCTGCATGACCGATGCCAGCGCGGTCGCGGTCATGAAGTACACGAATCCGAGCGCGAAGCTGACCGGCAACGCCACGGTGAGCGAGGAGAGCACGCTGAACACGCCGAGGGCGGCAGCGAACAGCAGCAGCCCGAACGGGACGAGTCGCCGGGTGTCCCGGCGTGACAACCAGGTACCGACCGCGAGCGCACCGAAGAACGCACCGAGCCCCCACGTGATGTAGAGCAACCGATAGCCGTTGCCTTCCGGGTCGAGGTCGAAGTTGAGCCGAGCCACGGACGGGAAGAGGCCGACGTACGGCAGGCAGACGAGCGAGAACAGGAACATCGTCGAGATGGTGCGTGACAGCACACGTCGATTCCGGACGATGTCGATGCCGGCGGACAGCTGGCGCCACCCGCGCCGGGTCACCTTGCCGGCGACCTGCGGGAGCGCCACGAAGCACAGCGGGACGATGAGGAACAAGAACGTCGCGGCGTTGACGAGGAAGAGCTGTGCGATCGACATGCCGAGTGCCGCCAGCAGGGCGGCGAAGGCGGGCCCCAGGATCCGACTCCCGTTGATCATCGCCGAGTTCAGGCTGATGGCACCCGGGAGGTCGGCGCGACCGACGAGCATCGGGATGCTGGCGCTGAACGCTGGCGCGTTGACGGTGTTGGCGATGCCGATCGCGAGCTGGGCCGCGAACAGCGTCCACAGCGGGGCGTCGGTGGCGACGAGGCCGGCGAGGACGAGCGAGAACACGAGCATCGTCGACTGCATGCCGATGACGAGACGCGTCCGGTTGACGCGGTCGGCGAGCATCCCGGCAGGGATCGACAGCAGCAGGAGCGGTCCGAGCTGGGCGAACACCATCAGGCCGACGAGTCCGGCCGAGCCGGTTCGTGAGTCGAGGTACGCCGGCAGGGTGAAGTTCTGCATCCACGTGCCGACGCTCGACAGGGTGGTGCCGATGAACAGGATGCGGAACGCCGGGTAGGCGAGGGCCGCCCGGGCAGTGCCGGGCCGGTGACGTTGCCGAGGCGACGGCTCGGTGGCGGTGGACGCACTCATTGACCCGCGAGTCAAGTTAGTGGCGAGCATCCGCGACCGACCCACCGGCGACGCGCGATCGTGGTGGACTCATGTCACAGCAGACCGAACCGAATCCCGTCGTGTCGATCGCCGCTGACGCCACCGGTAGTTGCCGGTCGGTGCTCGGCACCTATCCCGAGTGTCCGATGTGCGGCAGCGACCTGTTCCCCGAACACGCCCACTTCAAGTGTTCGGGGTGCGGCTGGCGCGACAGCTGCTGCGACTGACGACCGGCCGCATCGGCGCGAGACTGCCGACATGGAACCCGAACGCATCGACGCCGCCGAATTCGACAGACTGGTCGGCCTCGACGACTGGCGATACGTGCTCGGCATGGTCGTCGCCGAGTTCGACCTGCCGACGTTCCCGCAGGCTGCAGGACTCGTCTCGGCGATCGCCGTCGCGGCCGAGGCGGCGGGGCACCACCCCGACCTCCAGCTGACATACCCCGGTGTCGTGCGCGTCCAGATGAAGACGCATGCCGTGGACGGATTGACCACCCTCGACGTCGAGTTGGCGCGAACGATCTCGGCCCTGGCCGAAGCCATGTGTGCCGCCGCGCGCCCCACCGAGGTGTGGGATCTCGAACTTGCGCTCGACACGATGGATGCGGACCGAATCCGCCCGTTCTGGCGCGCGATCCTGGGTTACGACGCCGACGCGCAGGGCAACCTGGTCGATCCGCAACGTCGCGGCCCGGCGCTGTGGTTCCAACAGATGGACGAGCCGCGCACCGGGCGCAACCGCTTCCACCTCGACGTGACGGTCGCACACGACGTAGCGGAACAGCGCGTCGCCGACGCGATCGCGGCGGGTGGGACGCTGCTCAGCAATGCTCGAGCTCGCGCGTTCTGGGTCCTCGCCGACGCCGACGGCAACGAAGCCTGCATCTGCACCTGGCAGGACCGCTGAGTGGTTCGCCGCAACCGTTGACGACTCACCCGTCGACGACTCAGCCGTTGATGAGGTCGGCGAGCATCTCCAGTTGGTCGGCGCGGGCGGAGAGCAGGACGGTGGTGAGGCAGGTCTCCTTCCATTTCGCCATCTCGTCCTTGATCTTGGCGGGCGGACCGACGAGCGCGACGTCTTCGACCATCTCGAGCGGGATCAGCGCCGCCGCCTCGTCCTTCTTGCCCTGCAGGTAGAGCTCCTGGATCTCGGTGGCGACACCGCCCCACCCCATCCGATCGAACACGTCGAAGTGGAAGTTGGCACCCTTGGCGCCCATGCCGCCGGCGTACAACGCGATGAACGGCCGCATCAGGTTGGCGCACTCCTCGGCGTCGTCGCCGGGGATCACCGTCAGCATCGAGGCGACCTCGAACCGTTCGGCCTTGCCGTCGTCACCGCTGGCGTCGAAGCCGACCTGGAGGCGCTCGCGGTACCACGCGTCCTCCTTGGGGGAGAAGAAGAGCGGCAGCCAACCGTCACCGATCTCGGCGGCGAGCGACACGTTCTTCGGGCCCTCGGCGCCGAGCCAGATCGGGATGTCCGGGCGGAGCGGGTGGACCGTCGGCTTCAGCGCTTTGCCGATGCCCATGCCGTCGTCGCCCGTGTACGGCAGGTCGTAGTGGTTGCCGTGGAACTCGACCGGTGCCTCGCGGCGAACGATGTCGCGGATGATCCGGACGTACTCGCGTGTCCGCTCGAGCGGGCGCGGATACGGCTGGCCGTACCAGCCCTCGACGACCTGCGGGCCGGACGCTCCGAGGCCGAGCACGAAGCGGCCGCCGGACAGGTGGTCCATGGTCATCGCCGACATGGCGGTCGCGGCCGGCGTGCGCGCCGACATCTGCACGATCGAGGTGCCGAGCCGGACGTTCTCGGTCTGAGCACCCCACCACGCGAGCGGCGTCAACGCATCGGAGCCGTACGCTTCGGCGGTCCACACCGAGTCGAACCCGAGGCGGTCGGCCTCGAGCACCGCCGCCGCGGCACCGGCGGGCGGGCCCGACGACCAGTAGCCGGTGGAAAGTCCCAACTTGAGATCAGCCATGGGCACCAGCGTGGCAGGCTGGGCCGATGAGCGACGACCTGGTCGTGACGCGTTCGGTGCGGATCCCGCGCCGCGAACTCGACGTCTCGTTCAGCGCGTCCGGCGGACCGGGCGGCCAGCACGCCAACAAGAACGCCACCCGCGTCGACCTCCGCTTCGACGTCGATGCGTCGTCGACGTTCAGCGAGGCGCAGCGCGACCGGGTTCGGTCGAGGCTCGGCTCGGAGGTGCGGGTCAGCGCCGACGACGAACGGAGCCAACTCCGCAACCGCGAGTTGGCGGAACAACGGCTCGCCGACCGGCTCCGCGAAGCGCTGCGCGTCGAACGCAAGCGGAAGGCGACGAAACCCACGAAGGGCTCGAAGCGTCGACGTCTGGAGGCGAAGAAGCAGCACGGCGAAAAGAAGCGTCAGCGGCGAAAACCGACCCGCAACGACTGGTAGCCCGATTGTCACATCACGCCGAGGAGCTGGGCGAACAGTGCCTCGCCGTCGACATCGAGTCCCCGTCGGTCGAACCACTCGCACACGTTGGTGACATCGCGGTGGAGGAAGTCGAGCCCCATCGGGTTGGCAGCGATGTCGACGGCTTGCGGGAAGTCGATGAACCACAGGCGATCGTCCCACCAGAGCAGGTTGTAGGCGGACAGGTCGCCGTGCGACCACCCCGCCGAGACGATCACAATCAACCCGTCGACGAGCTGCTCGAACGCCGCCTCCAACTGCGGGCGACCGAGTGGTGCGGAACGGAGCTGGGGAGCGGCGCCGTCCCGATCGCCGATGAACTCCAGCTCGAGGACGTCGGTCGAGTAGCCGATCGGGTAGGGGACCGAGAGACCCGCGTCCCACAGGGTCGACATGACGTCGTACTCGTGACCGGTCCAGCGGTCCTGGAGGAGGTGTTTGCCGTACGAGGTCATCCGCTCGACCGCACGACGATCGCGGCTCTTGCGGAACTGGCGGCCCTCGCGGTAGCGGACGTCGTGGCGGAAGGTGGAGGCGCGTTGGAAGCCGAGCGCCTCCAGCTCTCCCTTGTTGTGGACCTCGCGCGGCAGATATCGCTTTCGGGCGACGAGACAACTTCGGCCATCGTGGCCGGTGCGTTCGACGAGGTCGATCTGGGCTTCTTTACCGGAGGTGACGACACCGAGCTCGATGTCGTCGACCGGCTCGACGACGAGCCAATCGGGAACGGGGCGCATGTGGGTGCTCCTGATGCGTTGCGGAACGTTGGGGCGTTCGGCCGCTCGGAGCCGGGTGGTCAGGCGGAGCCTGTCGTACCCGAGGCTGCTCGACGAGCGCGGCCGAGAGGTTGGGGCGCAGTGACATTCATGTGCGTCGACCTCCTTCGGCTCGTCGTGACAGGACCAGGTGCACCGTACCGCGACTGATGTCGTGGAACCGGCTGAGTTTCGCGAGCGTGAGCGTCGGCCGAGCAGATCAGCCGAACGTCACCGGGAGGCGCGCCGGACCCCAGATGCCGAACGAGTTCGGCTTCCACTCCACGGCGCTGTCGAGGTGCAGGTTCGGCATCCGATCGGCCATGATCGTCAAGGCCTCCTGCTGCTCGGCGCGAGCGAGTGCGGCGCCCAGGCAGTAGTGGATGCCGGACCCGAAGGTGAGCTGCGGCTTGTTCGACGGCTCACGCGTGATGTCGAACGTGAGCGGATCGGCGAAGGTCGACTCGTCACGGTTCGCAGCGCTCAGCGACGCGGCCATCACCGTCCCCTTCGGGAACAGCACGTCGCGGTACTCGATGTCCTCGCTCGCGATCCGCACGGTGCCGCGCACGGCTCCCAGATATCGCATCGTCTCCTCGACCGCTCGCGGGACGAGCTCGGGTCGCTTCCGCAGGAGTTCCCACTGCTCGGGGTGCTGGGCGAAGAGGTAGGTCGAACAGCCCAGCTGGTTGCGGGTCGTGTCGGTGCCGGCCATCAGGACCGCGACACACAGTGAGATCAGCTCGTCGTGCGAGAGGCGGTCGCCTTCGTCCTCGGCCGCGATGAGGGCCGTCACCAGGTCGTCGGACGGGGTGTTCCGGCGGCGGTCGATCAGCTCGCCGAGGTAGTCGTCGAGCTCTTCGTTGGCTCGCATGATCGCGGGCAGATCCTCTTCGAGGTTGCCGTTGAAGATCCGGAAGATGTCGGTCGCCCACAGCGAGAACTGCTTCCAGTCCTCCTTCGGCGCGCCGAACAGCTCGCAGATGATCGGGATCGGGTACGGCTCGCAGAAGTCGACGGCCACGTCGGCTCGACCGTGACCTTCGAACCCGTCGATCAGCTCGTTGACCACCTGCCGCATGAACGGCCGGAGCGAGTCGGCGTGGCGGGGCGAGAACGCCGGTCCGACCAGCCGGCGGAGTCGCACGTGTTCCTCACCCTCGGCCGACAGGATCGACTGCCGCCGGCGAGCGGTCCATTCGGTGCTCTCGATGCCGGCCATCTCCAGGATCTGTCCCGACGCCGAGTGCCAGCGCCGGTCGCGGAGGACGGCGACGACGTCGTCGTAGTGGAGCACCGCGAACCCGAACATGCCGCGGGCGAGCCAATGTTCGGCAGCGACGGCGTCGGCCGCCTCGCGAGCTTCCTGCCAGGTGCGGTCGGCGTCGTCGACGAACGTCAGGTCAGGCAGGTCGAGCTCGGTCGCGAGGGTCCCCATGGGAGGAGCGTACGCCCGCCGGGCAAGCTGCGGGGACTCGGCGGGTGTCGACGGTGCAGTCAGCCGGTGAGTGCGGCCACCGGGTCGACGAAGGCGTCGCCTAGGAACTCGGCGACCGGCTCGTTGGTCACCTGGCCGGCGACCGTGTTGACGCCGAGTGCGAGGGCCGGATCTCGCCGGGCGGCGTCTGCGGGGCCGTGCACGGCGACTTCGAGGATGTACGGCAGGGTCGCGTTGGTGAGCGCGTAGGTCGAGGTGTGGGGGACCGCGCCGGGCATGTTGCCGACGGCGTAGTGGACCACGCCGTGGAGCTCGTACACCGGGTCGTCGTGGCTCGTCTCGTGGATCGTCTCGATGCAGCCTCCCTGGTCGACCGCCACGTCGACGATGACGGCGCGCTGCTTCATCGAGCGGACCATCGCCTCGTCGACGAGGACCGGTGCACGGCCGCCGGCCACCAGCACCGCCCCGATCACGAGGTCGGCCTCGGCGACCGACCGCTCGATCGCACCCCGGTTCGACGCCAGCGTCATGATGCGACCCTGGTGGATCTGGTCGACCCAGCGAAGTCGGTCGAGATTCTTGTCGACCAGGACGACCTCGGCTTCCATGCCGGCGGCGATCCAGGCGGAGTTCCAGCCCACGTTGCCGGCGCCGAGCACGACGACTTTCGCCGGGCGCACTCCCGGGGCCCCGCCCATCAGGACGCCGCGGCCACCGTTGTGACGCTCGAGGTAGTGGGCGCCGATCTGGGTGGCGAGCCGACCGGCCACTTCCGACATCGGGGCGAGGAGCGGCAGCGCGCCGCCGTCGAGTTGGACGGTCTCGTAGGCGATGCCGGTCGTGCGGGCGGCGAGCAGGGCACGCGCGACGTCGGGGTAGGCGGCGAGATGCAGATAGGTGAACAGGGTGAGGTCGGGGCGGAGGTAGGGGTACTCGCTCTCCTGGGGCTCTTTGACCTTGACGACCATCTGCTTCGCCCAGGCCTCGGCCGCGGTGGCGACGATGTCGGCACCCGCCGCGCGGTAGTCGTCGTCGGTGATCGAGGCGCCCTCGCCGGCGCCGGTCTCGACGAACACGTCGATGCCGTGACGTTCGAGTTCGCGAACACCGTCGGGTGTCATCGCCACCCGGTGTTCGAGGGTCTTGATCTCCTTGGGGACGCCGACGGTCGTGATCGCTGCACCTGCCATGCACCGATTGTCGTCGCCGTCGGGCCGTGTGTGCGAGGAAAGATCCGTGACAGAATGCTTCAATGGCCTCCGAATCGAGTGCTTTGGATCAGACCGACCTTCGAATCCTGCGTGAGCTGGAACGAGACGCACGAATCAGCTGGCGTGAGCTGGGCGAGGCCGTGCATCTGGCATCGACCTCCGCCGCCGACCGAGTGCGACGGCTCGAACGGGACGGGGTCATCGAGGGCTACACGGTTCGTATCGATCCCGATGCGCTCGGGCGCACGGTGCAGGCGGTCGTCGACGTGAAGCTCGGCCCGGGCGACGTCGAGGAGTTCGAGCAACGACTGTCGCAGCGCGACGAGGTCACCTTCGCCGCCTACGTCACCGGGACCGCCGACTACTCGATCAACGTCGCCTGTCACGGTGCCGAAGGACTCGACACCTTCGTCCGGTGGCTCCGTTCCGAAGCCGGCGTCGCCAGCACCGAAACCAAACTCCTCCTCCGAGTCGTCCGCAGCTGACCCACCGCACTCACCCATCGACCTGACCAATGCGTGAACTCGTTGCGCACCGGGTGCGCAACGAGTTCATGCGTTCGACGGGCTTGCTGGGGTGTCGGTGGGGGTCAGTCGACGTGGTCGGCGGTGCAGGGGGCGCCGCCGCAGACGTCGACGTACTCGCCGTCGAACAGGAAGGCGGCCTTCTGCACCCGGGCGTCGGGGTCGGCGCGCGGGTCCTCGTGCGAGTCGTCACCCGCTCGTGGTGGGGTCGCCTCGAACGGGATCGGGGCCATGCCGGAGTCCCAGACCACGATCGCCGAGGCCGACTCGCCCGGCACCGCGTCGTCGAGCCCCCATGCCGGGTCGCCCGGCCAACGTCCGTCCGCGACGGCGGGTCGGTGGATCGGGATGCCCATCGTGCGCGCCTGCACGAGCGCCGACAGCTCGCTGACCTGGTGATCTCCGTACGCGACGTGCATGAGCACCTGCTTGGCGTTGGTGCCCGGCAGCGGATCGTCGACGACGTGTCGCACGTAGCCGGCGCCCTCGGCGCGATCCCACAGCATCTGCATGAGGGAGATGATCAGCATGCGATCGAGCGTGCTCGGGTAGGCCGGCGTCATGATCGCCTCGTACGTGTCGAAGTCGACCGAGCGGGGGAGCAGCATCGAGTAGTTCATCCCCGGCACCCCGAGCACCGCACGATCGAAATCGGGCGAGACACCCGCGAGCATCAGACCCATGATCCCGCCCTGGCTGTTGCCGTCGTAGTGCAAGACCGTGTGGTCGATCAGCGGTGAGCCGTCGGGCCGCTGGAAGGCCGGGTCGCTCACGAAACCGTCCTCGGCGAGCATCAACCTGCCGAGCACGATCTGGTTGAGCACGCCCTGCTGTAGCCGGTCGGCCATCGTCGGGAACGTCGACACCTCGGTCAGGACGCTCGCCGCGTTGCCGATGTCGTCCTCGCTCATGCCGGCCCACTTGGTGGCGCAGTGGACCACGTCGTGCTCGTTCGACATCGCTCGAACGTTGCCGGCGTTGATCTCGAAGTGGCTGCCGAGCAGACCATGGCCGTACTGCACGATGCGGGCCGGCTCATTGCCGTTCATCGTGGCGTCGGACACGTTGCAGACGAACGGCGACTCGACGTCACCGTTGCGCACGGGGAGCCCGTCGTCGCCCGTCTCGAAGCGGTTGCCGGGCCCGCCGTCACCTGTCAGCCAGTTCGGCACGGTGTACGTCCCGACGATCTGGCGAGCGAGTCCCTCGCGGTCGAGTTCCGGCGGTTCGACGACCTCGGTCACCGTGAAGTTCGGCGCCGCATCGCCCAACTCGGCGAGCGTCTCGTCGCGGATGTGCAGCATCCGCCCGGTGATGTTCTCGGTGCTCGCGACGGTGAAGGTCCAAGCGAGCTGCAGATCGTCTCGACCGATGCCGGCGGCGTCGAGTGTCGCGAACATCGCTTCCATCTCGGCTCGTCGTTCCTCGATCGTGTCGAGCTCGGTCGTCAGCCGATCTCGGTAGGCCAGGAACGCGGCCGACGGTTCGATCGCCGCTCCGGTGTCGTCGACCAGACCGCGCAGGGCGACGTGATACGTGCGACCCTCCTCCAGCGACACCGCCGGGTGGATCACCAGCACCTCGTCGTCCGGTCCGGTCACGTCGACGTCGGGTTCGGCCCACAACGGGACTCGCTGACCGTCGTCGGCGACGATCACGACCGTTGCGTCGTCGCCGAGCGACGCCGCGAGATCGTCCCAGCGCGGCAGTGCTGACGCGTCAATGTCGAGCCCCGGGACGTGGGTCAGGATCGACGAGTTCGGTGAGAAGCCGTCGTTGCGGTTCCACTCGGTCGGGTCGATGTGGACCCCGTCGCTGTTCGCCGGCAAGCCGTCGGCCGGGAATGCGACGCGCAGCCCGGTCACGGACGAGTCGTCGGCGACGGTCGTCGCGTTCGATGGGTAGGGGAGCACGCACTGACGCGGATCGAGCGGATCACACCCGTCCGGTGCAGCGGCCAGATCCGCCTCGATGGCAGCGATCAGCGACGCGTCGGCGGGCACCGGCGGCATCGTCGTGTCCGGCGTCGTCGTGGCCGGCGCGGTCGTGGCGGGAGCTGTCGTAGCGGCAGTTGTCGTGGACGGTGCCGTCGTCTTGTCGGTCGCCGTCGTGGCGGGCGAGGCCAGTGTCGTGTCGGTCGCCGAACTCACCGTGTCCTCGACCGAGGTGTCACCGGACGTGTCGTCACTCGACGAGCAGGCGGTGAGCGCGCAGGCAGCGGCCAGCAACAGTGCGATGGATCCCCTCATGCCCAGGAACTTACGTCACGACCCCCACGTGAACGGGTTCCCGGCGGATTCGCGATCTGATAGACCAGCGCGCGTGAAAGCGTTCAAGAACTTCATCAACGGGGAATGGGTCGACGCCAAGAGCGGCACGACGAGCGCAGTGATCGATCCGTCGACGGGAGAGCAGTACGCCGACGCGGCGCTCTCGTCCGAGGAGGACGTCGACGCGGCCATGGCGGCCGCGAGTGCAGCGTTCGAGGGGTGGAGCAATGCCACTCCATCCGAACGTTCGCTCGCGTTGATCCGCATCGCCGATGCGATCGAGGCGGCCGGCGACGAGCTGATGGAACTCGAGTGCGAGAACACTGGGAAGCCCTACGACGTGCATCGTGGCGAAGAGATCGGCCCGATGGTCGACCAGATCCGCTTCTTCGCCGGGGCCGCCCGCCACCTGGAGGGCAAGGCGGCCGCCGAGTACATGGAGAACATGACGTCGTTCGTGCGTCGCGAGCCGGTCGGCGTGTGCGCCCAGGTGGCGCCGTGGAACTATCCGATGATGATGGCGGTCTGGAAGTTCGCACCCGCGATCGCGGCGGGCAATACCGTCGTCCTCAAGCCGAGTGACACCACGCCCGCCACCACCGGCCGCATGGCCGAGATCGCGCAGGAGTTCCTGCCGCCCGGCGTACTGAACGTCATCTGCGGCGACCGCGACACCGGACGTGCGATGGTCGAGCACGACACCCCGGCGATGGTGTCGGTGACCGGTTCGGTGCGAGCCGGCATGCAGGTCGCGGAGGCGGCGTCGAAGAGCCTGAAGCGTGTCCACCTCGAACTCGGCGGCAAGGCGCCGGTCGTGGTGTTCGACGACGCCGACATCGAGGCTGCGGCCGAGGGGATCGCGATCGCCGGCTACTTCAACGCCGGACAGGATTGTACCGCCGCCACCCGCGTGCTCGCCGGCCCGAAGATCTACCAGGACTTCGTCGATGCGTTGAGCGAGCAGGCGAACGGCACCCGGACGAACCACGGGGGAGCGACCGGCGACGACGTCCTCTTCGGCCCGGTCAACAACGCCAACCAGCTCGCCCACGTGCAAGGGTTCCTCGAGCGGGTGCCCGACCACGCCAGTGTGACCGCCGGTGGCCATCGCATCGGTGACGCCGGCTACTTCCTCGAGCCCACGGTCGTCGCCGGGCTCCGCCAGGACGACGAGATGAGCCAACGCGAGATCTTCGGTCCCGTCATCACCGTGCAGACCTTCGATGACGAGGATCAGGCGGTCGCCTGGGCGAACGGTGTCGACTACGGCCTGGCGTCGAGTGTCTGGACCCGTGACTTCGGTCGCGCCATGCGCATGGCGAAGCGGCTCGACTTCGGGTGCGTCTGGATCAACACCCACATCCCGCTCGTCGCGGAGATGCCCCACGGTGGCTACAAGCAGTCCGGATACGGCAAAGACCTGTCGGCCTACGCGCTCGACGACTACACCCGCGTCAAGCACGTGATGGCGAATCTCGACAGCTGAGCGAACCGGTTTCGGTGATCACGGCGTGATCCCGCTCGTCATCATCGCCGCGATCTCGGTTGTCTTGGTCAAGGGCAGCTGAAGTCGCTTGCCGTCCGCTCGGCGGGCGCGGTACGGTGATTTCCGGCGTTTGCGATGTGAGTGACGGTTGTGGTCCCGTCATTCGCGGGAACGTCGCACCACGCCCCGTGGCCGGAGGATGCGCTGACTGGCAGTGTCCTCCGGCCACGATTGTGCGTGGCCCGATGCGCCGGCCGGCTCACCCGAACCAGGCCCCACCGCTCACTCCATCAACGACGGGTGTCGGCCCTCGTCCGGCTCTACGCTGACTCGTATCGCCACCCATTACGAGACCCTCGGCGTCGGTCGTGACGCCTCGGCGGAGGAGATCCGAGCCGCGTACCTCGAACGAGCTCGTCGCCATCACCCCGACGTGGCGACCGGCGACCAACGCAGCACGAGTGCGGCGATGGCCGAGCTCAACCGTGCGTACCACGTCCTCCGCCGACCGGAGCGCCGCTCCCACTACGACCGGGAGCTCGCTGCGCCGACGGGATCGGCGACGACCGCGGGGCCGAGTGGAACGTCCCGTTCGGCCGACCACTGGAGTGACGACTGGGACGACGACACGGTCGGGGCACGACCACCGTCGCGTGGGTCGCGCACCATCGGGCGGGTGGTCAGCCCGCCCGGGCCGGCCCGGATGCCGTGGAAGTTCATGGCGATCGCAGCGGTCGTCGGGTCGGTGGTGATCATCGCCAGCGCGGCGTTGATCGAGGCGCCAGAGGACGAGCCGCCGGACGGCATTCTGCGGGTCGGGTCGTGTGTCGCCGTCGAGGCGAACACCGACGTTCGTGAGATCGCGTGCGGTCCCGAGGCCGAACTGGTGGTTCGACTCGTCATCCCGACGAGCGCCACGTGTCCTCCCGCCTACCTCGCCTACCGAGACCGGCTCGGGCTGGGCCGCGCGTGCGTGGAACCGATCGAGGCGACCGAGACGGGAACGGGGTGATGCGCGGGCTCCGGTGGGCGCTGGCCGGGGTGGTACTCGCCGGTGTCGCCGTCGTCGTGCTGGCGATGGCCGTGCGGTTGACCTCGTCGTCGTCCAGCGACATCACCGACCTCGAGGTGGGGACGTGCTTCGACCTGGAGCCCGACGACGACGGGACCGTCGGGGTCGTCGAGGTGATCGACTGTGCCGACCCGCACACTGCCGAGGTGGTCGGCGTCGACGAGCTCAACCCCGACGGCGATCGGCCCTATCCACCCGACGACGAGCTGTTCGCTCTGGCAGATGCCCGCTGTGCCGACATCCCGCCCGATCCTCGGTTCGGCATCCTCGCCGTCGCCCCCACCGAAGCGACGTGGGAGGCCCGGTTCGGCCGCGTGGTGTGCGTCGCCCTGGTGTTCGGCGAGGGCGAGGTTTCCGGACGCTACGGAGCCCCCGATGCGTGAGTGAATCTCGCGAGGGGGTGCTACCCTTCGGTGCCCGCACGGGCGATTAGCTCAGATGGCTAGAGCACCGCCTTCACACGGCGGGGGTCGTTGGTTCGAGTCCAATATCGCCCACCAAAGACCTGGTAGATCGCAAGATCTGCCAGGTCTTTCCGTCTTCTTGAGGGTTCCCACCAACTGTTGTCCGTCCTACTGCGGCGGATGCATCCCTCCGCCACCGCCCGATCTGAACTGCGGAGACCTTCCTGCCCTACGAATCGCCTCCCCGTTTCCAGGTCATCGGATCCGATCCGCACGGCTTCGACGGGAACAACGACGGCGTCGGATGTACATCCCTCTGGACACTGTTTGACATCCTCGCTTCCGGTGCGTCACAGCGAGAGGAGAGATGTCGTAACCTCCCAACAAGAGCTTCGATACGCTCGGCGCTCGCCTAGCAACGGGGATCAAGTGAGGTCCGGGCTATGGCACGCGCACCAGCGGGGATTGACAACTTGGCGATGGTTCGCGGTTCACTCGCCGTGGTCATGATCGTTGTGCCGGATGCTCCAAGACCGAGAGCGCCGAGTGTCGGAACACCATTGGCGGACTTGAGTGCTCGCGTTCTGAGAGCATTCACGCTGTCGGGTGGTTGGAGGATCACCGCCACCTCGACATCCGAGTTCGGCCGGGCATCTCGGTCTAGGGAGTGAGAGTCGGGATGCTGCGGAGCGCTCCCGGATCCCGTCCGCAGGGCCAGCCCGTTCAAGGTCGAGCGCGTCCTTGCGGAACTGGTCGGGGTACCTGTTCGGACGACCCATGAAGGGCTCCTCCCTACACGGTCTCCCGCGTAATCAGGGTGTCCAAGGTTCCGGGTCAGGTTCAAACCGTGTCGCCGTCGGGCTCAGGTCTTGGACTCTCGAGTGCGGTCACTGCGAGACATGTCGCCTGGTACTTGACGATCGCTTGACCGCCTGGCACTGTCTCGTGGCCTTGACCGCGGAGCACAGTCTTCGACGGCAGATCGGGAGGCGATATGGGATCACGGCACGGGTTGAGTACACGTCGGGCCACATTGGCATTGGCAAGCGTGCTGGCAATGATCGGTACGACCTTCGCGGTCGTGTTGCCTCCGCACGCGAGTGCGGACACCTTGGAGCCAGGTGATCCCGCGCCGGTCGCCCACGCCGAGGCCAAGGAGTGCGTCGGGGACATCTCGGGCAACACCGTTTATATGGTCTCATACATCCTCGGCGTGACCGACTGGAACGGATGGGACTCGGGAGGTGATCTCAATGCCGTCCTCGTAAAGGATGGCGTCGATTTGGATACACAGACGCTTCCGGTCACTGGGATGGGCGAGGTCGGCGGAGGCTTTTCTCTGCTAGAGGAACCCGGTCCGTATGAAGTTCGACTTGAACTGGTGTACGAGTTCACTGTTCCAGAGGTGCTGACCCTCTCCGTTGACGCCGGACCGTGCATCTACAGCAGTCCACGCACCGACGACTACACCGCGGAAATCGATTGCGCCGGTCCTGGCATCGAAGATGACAGCATCACGTTCACGAATGTCAGCGAGGAGTTGATCTTGTTGACGTGGGGTCTTACGTACGAAGAGGTGACCCACGGGGTCGCGATCCCCGAGGGACGCATCGCATACCTCGATCCCGGTGACTCCCACGTTCTGGCTCCGATCGTTCGCGAGGGCGTGAGACAGGAAGAGATCCTCTGGGGGATGACGCCCAACTATCCGGGCGACCTCGGCTCGGACACCGTGGTGTGGGCTGACGAGTGCGTTGATCCTTCTGTCGAGATCGCCGTCCCGACCGGCGAGCCACAGTGCGGCGGGTTTCTGTACGTTTCCGGCCGCAACCTCGGCGAAGGCACCTACACCTGGACCGTGCGCGGGTTCGAGCAGCCGGTGACCGCCTTCACGGACGACTTCGACATCGTCTTCGACACCGATGGCATGTACGCCGACTGGTCGCTCGACCTTGTGAGCGAGCGCCTCACCGAGACCTACAGCGGCGAGATCGGCCTGGCCTGTACCGATGCCCCCTCTGTGCCCGACCGTCCCGTGCTCAAGGTGACGCCGCTTGACGCTCCGTGTAGCGGCGAGTCGGGAAAGCTGCGGATCACCAACACGGGGGGTGCGACCGCCGACATGATCTATGCGCCGGAGTATGCGGGCGGCGCTCCCGCCTCGTTGATCTCGGTGTCGGCAGGGCAGACGCTCGATGTGCCCGTCAACCACGTGCCGCGCTACGGCGTGCAGGTGAACCTACATCTCAGTACTGCCACAGGCCTTACCGATGTGGACGGCAGTCCGTTCACCGTGCCGCCCGGTTGCCCACTACAGCCCTGGGTTGGTATCGGCGAGGTCACCTGCACTTCGATCGAGGTGTTCAACATCACGTCCACCCCGGTGGACGTGTACCTCGGATCGGTCACTGACGATCCGGTCATAGAAGACCTGATCGGTCCTCCGCAGGCGATCGCGGCGGACTTCGCACAGGGCAAGGAAACGGTCTTCATCGTGGATCCGGTTGGGTACGAACGCCGAGAGTTGACCAAGGTCGTGCCCGAACCGCAGGGCTGTGATGCTCCAAGTCCCGATCCGGGACCGGTCGCTCCGTCTGCTGTTCGGTGTTTCGCTGTGAAGGGCTCACCGGGTGCCGCGGCAATCGTGAATTTGACGCCAGTACTGGCCATGGGTGCGGGCGATGGGAAGTTGGTGTCGTCTGATGCGAGAGTAAACCCGCCGGTTGCGTCGAATGTCAACTTCGGCCCGGGCACGGTCGATCCGAACGTGGCGGTCGCGAAGATCGGTGTGGACGGTGAGGTGTGTTTCGTGAACTCGCGGCATTCGTCGGTGCACTTGGTGGCGGATCATCTCGGCACGATTGCTGAGTCGGCGTATACCCCGGCGAAGGCGTCGGGTGCTCCTGATCGTCGTGTGGATACGCGCAGGGGGATCGGTGGTGGGAAGGTGCCGCCGTCCGGTCGGCAGTGCTTCTCGGTGTCGGGGAGTCGGGGTGATGCGGCGATCGTGAACCTGACGCCGGTGTTGGCGGACGGTTTCGGTGATGGACAGTTGGTGTCGTCGGATGTGAGGAATCCTCCGGTGGCGTCGAATGTGAACTTCGGTCCGGGTTCGGTTGATCCGAATGTGGCGGTTGCCAGGATCGGGGCTGATGGCAAGGTGTGTTTCGTGAACTCGGTCCACACGAGCGTGCATCTTGTTGCTGACCATCTTGGGACGATCGCCAAGTCGGCGTACACACCAGCGAAGGCGTCGGGTTCTCCGGACCGACGTGTGGATACTCGCAAAGGTGTTGGTGGGGGCAAGATCGGCCCGTCTGGCAGACGGTGTTTCTCGGTCAGCGGGAGTCCTGGTGACGCTGCGTTGGTGAATCTGACGCCGGTATTGGCCGAGGGTTTCGGTGATGGGCAGTTGGTGTCGTCGGATGTGAGGAATCCTCCGGTGGCGTCGAATGTGAACTTCGGTCCGGGTTCGGTTGA
>NZZV01000055.1 GCA_002698945.1 Acidimicrobiaceae bacterium | reverse complement strand
CGTCATCGTCGTCATCGTTGTCGGCGATCAGGGCGGCCAGCTCGTCGCGGATGTCGTCGTCGGGTTCGGCCGCGAGCCAGCGCTCGGCGGCGGATCGTGGAGATTCGGTCACCCACCCAGCGTAGGTCCGAACGGCCGCCGCGTCAGCCCACGGTCGACGACACGGTCACGCCGGCGTCAGGCCAGTGAGCGCAGTTCGACGAGTGGTCTCGGGCCGACGTGGGAGATGACTTCGGACGCGGCGATCGACCCGAGTTCTCCGCAGCGGGCGAGCGGCTGACCGGTCGTGAGGCCGTGGAGGAATCCGGCCGCGTAGAGGTCACCGGCGCCCGTCGTGTCGACGACCCTCGGTACCGAGCGGGGCGGTACCTCGATCAGCTCGTCACCGGTCACGATGATCGACCCCTTCGCGCCGACGGTGATCGCGGCGAACTCGCAGTGGTGACGGAGTTCGGTGACCGCCTCGAAGAAGGTCTCCGTCTCGTAGAGCGCGATCAGCTCGGACTCGTTGCCGAACAGCAGGTCGACCTGGTCGCTCACGAGGGCTCGGAAGTCGTCGCGGTGCCGGTCGACACAGAACGAATCGGACAGGGTGAGCGACACCATCCTCCCGGCGTCGTGGGCGACCGTCGACGCGTGGCGGAAAGCGTCCTTGGCGTCGTCGCGGTCGTACAGGTACCCCTCCATGTAGAGCACTTTGCCGTCGGCGATCGCCGCCTCGTCGAGGTCGCTCGCTCCGAGCAAGCTGGATGCACCGAGGTAGGTGTTCATCGTGCGCTCGGCGTCCGGGGTGACGACGATGATGCAACGGCCGGTCGGAGTGTCGGGATCGTGGCTGCCGGCACGGAAGTTCACCCCGACGGCGTGCAGATCGTGCCCGAAGACCCGGCCGAGATCGTCGTCGGACACCTTGCCGATGTACGCGGCCGTCCCGCCGAAGCTGGCGACACCACACATCGTGTTCGCCGCGGACCCTCCCGACATCTCGACCGCCGACCCGAGCGCCCGATAGAGCAGCACGGCGCGATCGGTGTCGATCAGATCCATCCACCCCTTGGTCAGTCCGTGCTCGTGGAGGAACGAATCGGGCGCGTGCGAGATCACGTCGACGAGCGCATTGCCGATCCCCACCACGTCGAAGCGGGCGTCGTCGGTGTCGGAGCCTGTGAGATGGCCGGTCACCGTCGCGACGCTAGCGGTACGAGTTCGATCGCGAGCAGATCGCCGGCGGATCGACCGGCAGATCGACCGGCAGATGGCCACCGGATCACTCGTGCTCACGTCGGAATCCGCGGAATCGCCGGCGGGCTTCAGCGATACGCTCGCTCGTGTGACCGCCGTCGAAGCTCAGCACACCGCCGACCCGTACCGTCTTCCCCGCCACAGCCGGCCGACCCGCTACGACGTGGTGCTCGAACCCGACCTGGGCGCGGCCTCGTTCACGGGCCGGGTGACGATCGCTGTCGTGGCCGACGAGGCGAGCGACGTGCTCGTGCTGAACGCGATCGAGCTCGACATCGATTCGGTGACGGTCGACGGGGCGACGGCGGGTTTCGACCTCGACGAGTCGACCGAGCGGCTGATCGTGCGCCCCGACGGCGGGGTCGAGACCGGCGAACACACGCTCCACATCGCGTTCACGGGCGTCCTCAACGACCAGCTGCGCGGCTTCTATCGCAGCACCTACCGCGACGCCGACGGCAACGAGCAGGTCATCGCCACGACCCAGATGCAGTCGACCGACTGCCGCCGCGCGTTCCCCTGCTGGGACGAGCCCGACTTCAAGGCGGTGTTCGCGATCACCCTCGTCGTCGAGCCGCACCTCCTCGCCGTGTCGAACGGTCGCGAGATCGAACGCGGTGAACGCGACGGCAAGGCGGTCGTCCGCTTCGCCGACTCGATGGTCATGAGTTCGTACCTGGTCGCCTTCGTCGTCGGCCCGCTCGAGGCCACCGACTGGCACGACGCGGACGGGATCCCGGTCCGCATCGTGCACGTCCCGGGCAAGGCCCATCTGACCGGGTTCGGGCTCGACGTCGCCACGTTCTGTCTGCGTTGGTTCCAGGACTACTACGGCATCGCCTACCCAAGCGACAAGGTCGACCTCCTGGCCCTCCCCGACTTCGCCGCCGGCGCGATGGAGAACCTCGGGTGCATCACCTTCAGGGAGAATCTGCTCCTGGTCGATGCGGCCACGTCGACCCAGAACGAGCGCCAGCTCGTCGCCGACGTCGTCGCCCACGAACTGGCGCACATGTGGTTCGGCGACCTCGTCACGATGCGCTGGTGGAACGGCATCTGGCTGAACGAGGCGTTCGCCACCTTCATGGAGATCGCCGCCTGCGACGCCTACGCCCCGCACTGGGAGCGCTGGACCAACTTCGGGCTCGAGCGCAGCGTCGCGTTCGAGACCGACTCGCTGTCGTCGACCCGATCGGTCGAGTTCGAGGTGCGCAGCCCCGCCGACGCCGAAGGCATGTTCGACGTGCTCACCTACCAGAAGGGTGGCGCCCTGCTCCGGATGCTCGAGCAGTACCTCGGCGAGGAACGCTTCCGCGACGGCGTACGGCACTATCTCACGACGCACTCGTACGGCAACACCGAGACCGGCGACCTGTGGGACGCGATCGAGCACACGTCGGGCGAACCCGTCCGCCGCATCATGGACTCGTGGATCTGGCAGCCCGGCTACCCGCTGGTGTCCGCCAAACTCGATCGCGACGAACTCGTGCTGGCGCAGCGACGGTTCACGTTCGACGCCGACGCGGCCGACGCCACCCTCTGGGCGGTCCCGGTACGGGTCCGCCAGGGCGACGAGTCGACCGACGTCCTCCTCGACGGGGACGAGGTCCGACTCGCGGCCGGTGACGGCCCCATCGTCGTGAACGCCGACGGGCACGGCTTCTTCCGGGTCGAGTACTCCGACGAACTCCGCGACCGACTCACCACCGACGTCGTCGCTTCCCTGTCGACGCTGGAGCGGTACAACCTCGTCGACGACGCCTGGAACGCCGTCACGGCCGGCACGATGACCGCCGCGGAGTTCGTCGACCTCGCCCGCCGCTTCGACGGCGAGCGCGAGTACGGCGTCTGGCAGGCGCTGGCGATCGGATTGCGGGGCGTCCGCCGACTCCTCCCCGAGCAGGGCCCGTCGCTCGACGCCTTCCGTGAGATCGTCCGCGACCTCGCCGGGCCGGCGCTGGTCGCCCTCGGCGAGCCGGCCGACGGCGAGTCCGACCTGACCGCCAAGGCCCGGGGTCTGCTGCTCGGTGTGATGGCGATCCAGGGCGACGATGCGGCCACGATCGACCGGGCGCAGGCGATCTATGCCGCCTGGTCGGACGACCCGGCGTCCGTCGACGCCGAACTCGCCGCCGCTGCGACCGGTGTGGTCGCGGCCACCGGCGATGCCGAGACCTATGAGCGGTTCGTCGAGGTCGCCGAACACGGAGCAACGCCCCAGGCGCAGCTCCGTCACCTGTATCTGCTCGCGGAGTTCGACGACGAGGAGCTGGTGCGTCGCACGTGCGAGTTCGCGATGAGTCCGGCGGTCAAGACCCAGAACGCACCGTTCCTCCTGCGTGCCTGCATCGGCAACCGATCCCACGGCGAGGTCGCCTGGCGGTTCGTGCGAGAACACTGGACGCAGGCCAACGACCGGTTCCCGCGCAACACGATCGTCCGGATGGTCGAGACCGTGAAGCAGCTCGACCGACCCGAGCAGGTCAACGAGGCACATGCGTTCTTCAGCGAACATCCGATCGAGCAGGCCGTCCAGACGCTCGAACAGCTCCTCGAACGCCAGCGCGTCAACGCGCGGGTCCGCGCCGAGAACGAAGACGCCCTGCGCGCCGCCCTCACCCGCTGATCAGCCACCATCGGGTCTGGTGGTCGCCTGCGCGGCATCACGGCGCTCAGACCCGGAGATCGGCGGGAGCTTCGCCTCCCTCGGGATACGAGTTCTGTGTTGGTCAGTCGACGATCTCGTCGAGATCGAGGCCGATGTCGAGAATCGGTGCCGAGTGGGTCAACTCGCCGACGGCGATGTAGTCGACGCCGGTCGCCGCGACCTCGGCCGCAACGTCGAGTGTGAGACCGCCGCTCGCCTCGAGACGGACGGTCGGTGCGTGTTCGTCGCGGTATGCGACGGCCCGGACCATGTCGTCCACGCCGAAGTTGTCGATCAGTACCTCGTCGGCGCCCGCGTCGATCGCTGCGGCGAGGCCGTCGAGATCGTCGACCTCGATCTCGACGCGGATGTTGCTGTCGAGCGAGCGAACGGCTGCGTAGGCCGCCACCACGCCGCCCGCGGCAGCGACATGGTTGTCTTTGACGAGTGCCATGTCGGCGAGACCGAATCGGTGGTTCACCCCGCCGCCGCAACGCACGGCGTATTTCTCGAGTGACCGGAGCCCGGGCGTCGTCTTGCGCGTGTCACGAACGTTCGCGGCGGTGCCGTCGAGACGGTCGGCCCAGCGGCGGGTGAGCGTCGCGACACCAGAGAGCCGGCACAGCAGGTTGAGTGCGGTGCGCTCGGCGGTGAGCATCAGCGACGTCGGTGCGGTGACTCGCGCCAGATCGTCGCCCGGGGCGATCCGTGATCCGTCGACAACGAGATGGTCGACGCGGCTCGCCGCATCGCCGCAGACCGCCTCGATGACCGCTGCGGCGATCGGTAGGCCGGCGACGACGCCTTCGCCGCGCGCGGTGAAGGTGGCAATGCTGCGTTGACCGGACGGGATCGTCGCGACCGACGTCACATCGACACCACCCATCAGGTCCTCTCGGACGAAGGATCGGACCGCTTCGGCGACCTCGTCGGGGTCGAGCCCCGCGTGGAGCAGTCCTTGCCGGGTGTCGGTCGAGAGCGGGTGGAATCGGAACACGGCCCGACGGTAGCGGCGGCAAGGTCGAGCTGGCAGATCAGACGTGCGGGATCCCGGTCACGGCGACGGCACCGTCGATCGTGAGTCGGACGTCGAGGTGGGTGAGCCACGCGTCGCGGGGTGTGGGTTGGTCGTCTCGTCGGTGGCAGCCGCGACTCTCGGTCCGGGTCTGCGCCGCGGTGGCGACCGCGGCCGCCACGGTCAGCATGTTCGTCGCCTCCCACGACGCTCTCGATCCGGTCACGCCGATCGAGGAGGTCGAGGCCAAGACGCCGAGTTGCCGAACGGCGGCGTCGAGCCCGCGTGGTGTGCGAGCGACGCCGACGTGGCTCGACATCACCGAGCGCATCTCGACTCGCTGGGCCGGGTTGCGGAGGGGCCCGTCGAAGGACCGGCCGGCGTCGCTGCCCGACACCACGACCTCTGCCAGGTCGGCCGCCAGTGCGGTGCCGAGCCGGGTACCGGCCACGACGCCCTCGGTCACGCTGTTCGACGCCAGCCGGTTCGCGCCGTGGACCCCGGTGCAGGCGACTTCGCCGATCGCATACAGCCCGGGCATCTCGGTGACGCCGTCCAGATCGGCGGGGATGCCACCGCACACGTAGTGCGCGGCAGGAGCGACCGGAATCCGGTCACGTGCCGGGTCGATGCCGATCGCCCGACACGAAGCCGTGATCGACGGGAACCGCTCGTAGAACTCCTCGCCGAGGTGGGTCGCGTCGAGGAAGACGTGATCTCCGATGCCGCCGGGCGCCTCGGCCATCCGCCGACTGATCGCGGCAGCGACGACGTCGCGCGGAGCCAGGTCCTCGAGCGGATGCACGCCTTCCATGACCCGTCGCCCCAGCCCGTCGAACAAGAGGGCACCTTCGCCGCGCACGGCCTCCGAGACCAGCGCCTGCTGACCGCGTGAGTCCGGGCCGACCCACAACACGGACGGATGGAACTGAACGAACTCGACGTCGCGCGCCGCCAGACCGGCCCGCATCGCCAACGCCAGGCCATCTCCGGTCACCGCCGGCGGGTTCGAGGTCGACGCGAACACCTGTCCGTACCCGCCAGTCGCGAGCACAACGGCACGGGCGTGGACCACCCCGACCGACGTCGTCGCCCCGTGCTCGTCGAGCAGCGCGACGCGTACCCCGGCTGCCTGGCGACGGCCCACCCCGTTGCGGCCCGTGACGAGATCGAGCGCGAACGCGTGCTCGAGGATCTCGACTCCGGCGGCGACGGCCGCAGTGTCGAGCGTGCGCTGTACCTCGGCGCCGGACTGGTCGCCGCCGGCGTGAACGATCCGCCGATGGGAGTGCCCACCCTCGCGCGTCAGCGCCATGTCACCGGTCCCGTCGGGGTCGAACATCGCCCCCAGTTCGATCAGGCGACGGATCGCCATGGGCGCTTCGGTGGCGAGCGTGCGCACGGCCTCCTCGTCGCACAGCCCGGCGCCGGCCTCCAACGTGTCGCGGACGTGATCCTCGACCGAGTCGGCCGGATCGAGGACCGCTGCGAGACCACCCTGCGCCCAGGCGGTCGAGCCAGCGGCCAACACGTCCTTCGTGACGACGAGGACGGAGCGATCCGGGCGCATTGCGAGCGCCGCCGCGAGGCCGGATGCGCCCGAACCGAGAACGACGACGTCGACCTCGCGTGCCCACGTCGCCGCAGGCGCCGCCAGCTTCGATGGCAGGGCGATGCTCACGAACGGTTCACTCGGCCGTCGGCGACGGCGTGCCGATGGCGATCATGCGCTCCACCGACGCACGCGCCCGATCGGCGACGTCGGGCGGCACGTCGACCTCGCTGACGCCGTCACGCAGCGAGCGGAGCAACTTCGCCGGCGTGATCATCTTCATGTACTTGCACACCGCAGCTCGGTTGACGGGGACGAACTCGGTGGCCGGCGCTGCCTTCGCGAGCGGGTGCAGCATCCCTGTCTCGGTGGCGACCAGGACGCGCTTCGCGTCGGTTCGGCGGGCCCGATCGACCATGCCACTCGTCGAGAGGATCTTCGTGCGTTCCTCGGGGACGACACCCGCGGACGCGAGGTACAAGGCACTCGTGGCGCAACCGCACTCGGGGTGGATGAACAGCTCTGCATCAGGTTCTGCCTCGACGTGCCGGCGGAGGTCGTCGCCGTTGATGCCGGCGTGCACGTGGCACTCGCCCAGCCAGATGTGCATGTTCTCGCGGTTCAACTGCCGTTGGACGTGGGCGCCGAGGAACTGGTCGGGACCGAACAGCACCGTGCGGTCCTCGGGGATGCTGGCCACCACGTCGACGGCGTTGGACGACGTGCAGCAGATGTCGGTCTCGGCCTTCACGGCCGCGGTCGTGTTGACATAGCTGACGACGACGGGCGGCGGCTCACCGTCGACGGTGTACTCCGCTTTCCAGGCCCGAACCTGCTCGGCGGTGACAGTGTCAGCCAACGAACAGCCGGCGTCGGCGTCGGGGATGAGCACCGTCTTGTCGTAGCTCAGGATCTTCGCGGTCTCGGCCATGAAATGTACGCCGCAGAACACGATCGTCGACTGCTCCGCCTGGGCGGCGAGCCGGGACAACCCGAGCGAGTCACCCGTGTGGTGGGCGATGTCCTGGATCTCGGGGAGTTGGTAATTGTGAGCGAGGATGACGGCGTCGCGCTCGTCGGCAAGGGCACGAACACGCTCGCCCCAGTCCGGCGGCAGCAGGTCGACGCTCATCGCGCCATCGGTCGGCGTCGTCTGGGTCATGCGATCACCATACGACCCTCGATGCACGTGTCCGAAAGCGCCGACCGAGTTCGGCCACGGGCCTCACGCCGTCGGCACCACCACGATCGGCACCACCACGCCGCAGCTGGCTCGGTGGCATCCACCGCACGGGAGACGCGGACCAGGCGCTTCGACGTTTGTCGGGCGGGTAGCAGTCGCAGCTGGGCTGTGAATTGCAGACGACCAGAGGGACGAATCCTCTGGTCGTAGCGGGTGGAGCTGAGGGGAATTGAACCCCTGACCTCTTCATTGCGAACGAAGCGCTCTGCCAACTGAGCTACAGCCCCGCTGTGTCGGCCGCAGTGTAGCGGCGCCGTGGGCGGTTGCACCGCCCGGTTCCGGCTCGTCGGAGCCGTGGACGACCCTCGGGTCAGCGCCTCAGCGCTGCATCCAGTCGCTCGGCCACGAGGTGGTCTCGCGCTGGCGCGCCTGGGACAACATGTATGCGTAGGCGCACAGCGCCAGGAACGCAGCGGCGAACACGTACAGCATCGCAGCCGACTGTGTCGTGGCGGCGAGGAACAGGGTCGCGGCGACCGTGACGACGAGCATGAACAGCACGTTGGAACGCCGGCGACGGATCAGATCGGACGAGGTGTTGGCCGGGCGGCGATCGTCGCGGTGCTGCGGGCGGCGGTGGCCGCCACTGGGATCGCCGTGGCTGCGCTGGCGAGGCTGGTCGTCGCGGTACTGGGGACGACGCTGACCGCCGGTCGGGTCGCCGTGGCTGCGCTGGCGCGGCGCCTGCTCGCGCTCTCGAACCTGACCCCCGGCACGGGCACCGTGCGTGCGGCCACCAGCGCCGCGGCGCAACTGCGCCGCCTGCTGGCCCGGGCGACCGGCGGCGACGGGGCGCTGCAGCGGGGACTGAGCGAGCGGACGGGCCATGCCGCGCATCGGAGCGCCGGCTCGACTGGGCACCGTGCTCTGCAGCTTGTTGAGCTGCCGACGGAAGTCGGTGACCGACGAGTTGGGTCGGTTCTCGATGCGGTTACGGAGCAGCGGCGGGATGAGCACGGCCGCCCAAGCGGCTGCGATCACCAGGAGGACGAGTTCGCCCATGTGAGAGATTCCTTCAGGGTTGTCCGGCGGGAGCGTTCGATGCGTTCCGACCCGCGACGCTGCGAGCACGAGAACGACGTTTCATTACGATTCTACGACATTTGTAACAGGTCCGGCAACGCACCGCGCATCTTTCGTCAACGGTCGGCCACCGATCGTTCACCCGGCCCGCCGTCGGGACGGGCACAGATGCCCTCGGGAACAAGTGCCGACAGCGGCGCCGAACACGTCTGCATCATCGACATCCGACCTCCACCTGACCTCCATCTGACCTCAGTCGACGGCCCGACGATAGGTACCCGACCGGCCACCGGTCTTTTCCCACAACGCGAGCTCGCCGATCGTCATCGCTCGATCGGCCGACTTGCACATGTCGTAGATCGTCAGGGCGGCGGTGGCGCAGGCGTGCAGTGCCTCCATCTCGACGCCGGTGCGATCGACCGTGTCGACGAAGGTCTCGACCGCGACATGATCGTCACCAATGTCGAAGCTGATCGACACCGCCCCGACGAGGAGCGGGTGGCAGAGCGGGATCAGGTCGGCGGTGCGCTTGGCCGCCTGGATGCCCGCGACACGTGCCACGGCGAGCACGTCACCCTTCTTGACCTCCCGGTTGGCGATCGCCACCGTCGTCTCGGGCTGCATGAAGACCTTGCAGCGTGCGACCGCACGACGGTGGGTCGGCTCCTTCGGCGTCACGTCGACCATTCGGGCGTGACCGAGCGGGTCGAGGTGGGTGAACTCGAGATCGTTCGGTGCGTCACTCATGCGGCACCGACGATAGTTCGTGGCTCCCCATGGGCCGCCCATCCCTGCTCGGGACCGGGTCAGCCGCCGATCTGACTCATGTTCCGCTTCGGGCGGATGAAGTTGACCTGGTTGATCTGATGACCGGCCCACTTGGTGCCGACCGCCGCTTCGATGCGGGCCGCCATCTCGTCGTCGGTCTCGCCGCCTCGCAGGGCGGCGCGCAGGTCGAACTCGTCGGTCGAGAACAGGCAGGTGCGGAATTGGCCGTCTGCGGTCAGCCGCACACGGTCGCAGTCGCCGCAGAATGGCTTCGTGACGGTGGGGATCACACCGACGAGTCCGGCACCGTCGACGTAGCGCCACCGGTCGGCCGGCGCCGCGCCGCGGGCGGGCACCTGTTCGAGCTCCCAGACCTCCGACAGTCGGGCGACGATCTCGTCTTGTCCGACGACCTTCGAGCGTTGCCATTCGTCGGTCGCGTCGAGGGGCATGAACTCGATGAAGCGCACCTCGACGCCGGTGTCGCGACCGAAGCGGGCCAGATCGACCAGCTCATCGTCGTTCACACCGCGTTCGATGACGGCATTGATCTTGACCGGATCGAAACCGGCGTCGATCGCGGTGTCGATGCCGGCCAACACGTTGTCGAGTTCGTCGCGACGGGTCATGCGGGCGAACTTCTCGCGGTCGAGCGAATCGAGGCTGATGTTGATCCGGTTCAAGCCGGCGGCGCGCAGATCGTGAGCGATGTTGCGCAACGTCGCGGCGTTCGTCGTCATCGCGACATCGATGCCGAGCGCACTGAGCTGGGCCACCAGACCACGGAAGTCAGCGCGGATCGTCGGTTCGCCGCCCGTGAGGCGGATGCCGGTGAAGCCGTAACGCTCGACGCAGATGCGTGCGATCCGGGTGATCTCTTCGAAGGTGAGCACCTCCGACCTCGGCATCCACTGCATCCCTTCCTCGGGCATGCAGTACGTGCAGCGGAAGTTGCAGCGGTCGGTGACGGCGATCCGCAGGTCGCGGACGACGCGCCCGTACGGATCGATCAGATCGCGTGCTTCCCCGGCTCCCATGTGACCAGCCTACGGGCCAATCCCCTGACGGGCGGCGTCGGATGAGGTCAGACCCCAACCGACGAGTCGGCTCGGGCTCGAGGTAACTGGTTGTCGGTTGGGGTCTGACCTCATCCGACCGAGAGCAGGCGTCAGCCCTGCAGCATCACGACGGCGACGTCGGCGCCCGCGGGGATGCCGTCACCGTCGGGGACGATGGCGATCGCGTTCGACAACGCCGTCGCAGCGAGCTGGTGACTGCCCTGGGCGCGGGCGGAGCGGATGTGGCAGCGACCGTCGTCGCCGAACTCGGCCGTCACCCGCACCAGGTGGACCTTGCCGTCCGACCGTCGGGGCAGGCCCTCGTCGGCGACGGCGACCAGGCTCGGGCGAGCGAGTCGTCGGTGGCCCATCATCCGCCGCAAGGCCGGGCGAGCCAGCATTTCGAAGCTGACGATCGAGCTCACGGGGTTGCCCGGGAGCCCGAAGATCGGTGTGCCGTCGATCTTTCCGAACGCGAACGGCTTGGCCGGCTTGATGGCGATCTGCATCCACGTCATGTCGGCGATCTGGCCGAGCACGGCCTTGACGACGTCGTAGTCGCCCATGCTGACACCGCCGCTGGTGACGATCGCGTCGCAGGACGCCGCAGCGTTGAGCAGCACCGACTCGAGGGCGTCCTCGTCGTCGCGCACGATGCCGAGGTCGACGACCTCACAACCGGTTTCGCGCAGCATGCCGGCGAGCATGCGGCGGTTGCTCTCCCGGATCTCGCCTGGTCGCAGGTCGCGCCCGTCTTCCACCAACTCGTCGCCGGTGGACAGCACGGCGACCTTCAGACGCGGGTACACGTGCACACGTCGGGCGTTGATGGACGCCAGGACGCCCACGATCGCCGGGGTGACGGCGGTGCCCGCCTCGAACAGCAGGTCGCCCGGCTGCACGTCGTCGCCGGCGCGGCGGACCGCAGCACCGGCGTCGACCGAAGCGGAGATGCGCACCCGGTCGTCCCCGAGCCGCTCGGTCTCCTCGACCATCACGACGGCGTCGGCACCGGGCGGCATCGGCGCGCCGGTCATGATCCGGATCGCCTCGCCCCGCTGCAGGACGTGGGTGCTGTGGGCCCCGGCGGCGATCTCGCCGACGACGGGGAGTTCGACCGGGGTGTCGTCGGCGCCGGACAGGTCGGCGGCGATCACGGCGTAGCCGTCGACGGCGGTGTTGTCGAACGGCGGTACCTGCTCGGCCGCGACGACATCGGCGGCCAGCACGAGCCCCTCGGCGTCGACGAAGTCGACCGACACGGGGTCGTGCGGCGGGCATTCGGACAACACGAACGTCTGGGCGTCTTCGAGCGGCTGCACACCCGCACCGTACCGGTCGTGGCACGGCACACTGGAACGGTGCATCCGCTCCACGAGCCCATCCCGGCCGACGGCTACGCCGTCCGCTGGCAGACCTGGGACGGCGCCCACGAGGAGTCGTTCACGCTGGCGTGGGACAACGAGGCCTGGACCGCGACGGGCCAGGTCGGCAGCCACGACGTGCAGTACGTGGTCCGCCTGTCGCCGCTGTGGCAGGTGCGCCAGTTCCTCCTCTTCCGCGACCTCGCCGAGCCCGACCTGTGGCTCGGCACGGACGGGCACGGTCGGTGGGGCGAGATGAACGGCGCCCACCGGGTCGACCTCGACGGCGGGATCGACATCGCGATGTCGGTCTCCCCCTTCAGCCACGCGGGACCCATTCGCCGCCTGGCGCTCGCCGTGGGCCAGGAGGCCCCGACCGTCGTGCTCGACGTCGACGTCGACACGCTCGGGGTGGTGCCGGCCGCGGTCACCTATCACCGCCTCGGCGAGCGCACGTACCGGGCCACTCGCGCCGACGGCACGGCGATGACCACGGTGGAGGTGACGGTCGACGCCCACGGCATTCCCGTCGAGGTCGAATCCGCTTTCCGAACAGCCTGACCGCATTCGGCAGGCGGTATCTTTCTTTGCGCCATGCCCACGTACGTGTACAAGTTCGTCGACACCGACGAAACCATCGAGATTCAGCAATCGTTCGACGAGGACACCCTCACCGAGGCCGTGCACCCCGAGAGCGGGAAGACCCTGGCCGTCAAGAAGGTCTTCCAGCCGGTCGGTGTCACGTTCAAGGGACAGGGGTTCTACAAGACCGACAGTCGGTCGGGCTCGAAGAAGAGTTCCTCGAAGGACAGCTCCTCGACCGACAGCGCCGCTGCGAGTTCCGGCTCGTCGGGCGACAAGGCGTCGTCGAGTTCACCCGGTTCGTCGAGTTCGTCGAAGGACAGCTCCTCGTCGAGCAGCAGTACGAGCACCTCGTCGAGCAGCTCGTCCGGCAGCAGTTCGAGCGACTGATGCTGATCCCCCTCGACGACCGGGCCAGCGAGTTCGGTGTCGAGGTGGGTGTCATCGGCGGGTCGGGTTTCTACGACTTCATCGACGACCCGGTCGACCTCGAGTTCGACACGCCGTACGGCACACCGTCGGCCCCGATCACCGTCGGCGAGGTCGCCGGTCGCTCGGTCGCGTTCCTCCCCCGGCACGGCCGCCACCACGACTACGTCGCCCACCGCGTGCCGTTCCGCGCCAACATCTGGGCGATGGCCTCGCTGGGTGTCCGTTCGGTGTTCGGACCCTGCTCGTGCGGATCGCTCCGCCCGGAACTGCACCCCGGCGACTTCGTCGTGGTCGACCAGATCGTCGACCGCACATGGGGCCGCGATGCCACCTTCTTCGATCGCGGCGCCCCGGACGACACGCCGGGATTCGACCACCCGCTCCACCACCAGTCGTTCGCCGACCCGTACGACCCGGGCTTGCGCCGGGCGCTGGTGGACGCGACCCGTCGTGTCGGCGTGAACGCACACGACGGCGGCACCATGGTCGTGATCAACGGGCCCCGTTTCTCCACCCGCGCCGAGAGCCGCTGGTTCCGTGACATGGGGTGGTCGGTCGTCAACATGACCGGCATGCCCGAAGCGGTGCTCGCCGCCGAAGCCGGTCTGGCCTACGCGACGGTCGCGCTCGTGACCGACTACGACGCCGGCGTCGACGGCCACGAGCCCGTCACGATGGACGCCGTCCTCGCCGTGATGCGCGACAACATCAGCCGGCTGCGCGACGTGCTCGCCCAGGCGATCCCCGCCGTCGGCTGACCTGCGACGACACGCCGGGACAACGCGGCCAGGGCCAACGCGAGCGAGGACAACGCGGCCAGGGCCAACGCGAGCGAGGTCAACGCGGCCGAGGCCAACGCGAGCGAGGTCAACGCGGCCACGGTGCGGATAGCCTCGGCGGTGCCGACTTCCCCTCCCCCACATCGAGGAGGGTTGACATGTCGATCATCGACCGGATCGGCCGAGGCACCGCCCGGCTCCGACGAGTGCTCGCCCCGCGTCCGTGGATCCGGTGGCTGGTGCTCGTCGCGCTCGCCATCGGCTTCGTAGCGGCCGTCGCGGATCATCGACGAGGCGTTGGCGAGGCGCGCGAAGCGTGGGGCGACACGACCGAGGTGTGGGTCGCCGCTCGAACGATCGAACCGGGCACGCCGATCGTCGCCTCCCGCGTCCGCCTCCCGGTGGCCGCCCTGCCGGCGCAGCCGGTCGACGACGATCCGTCGGGCACCACGGCACGGCAGGCGATCGGCCGCGGCGAGGTCGTCACGTCGCTCGACGTGGCGGCGGACGGGGCGCCGGGCGACCTGATCCCCAGTGGCTGGTTGGCGGTCCCGATCGCCGAGGCGACGGTCTCCCTGGCACGGATCGGCGAACGGGTCGTCGTCACCACCGATGGTGTCGTCATCGCCGACGAGGCGCTCGTGGTGGACGATCTCGACGGGGTACCGCTCGTGGCGGTGCCGGCCGAGGCAGCTCCACTCGTGGCGCTCGCCAACGACACCGGCGTGACCCTGCTACGGATGCCGTGAACGCCGCGGATCGGGATCAGGCGCCGAACGCGACCGCGATCAACACGACCACGCCGAGCACGACGCGGTACACCACGAACGGCGTGAAGCTGTAGGTGCGTACGAGTGTGAGGGTCCCCCAGACGGCGACCCATCCGGAGATCGCGCTGGTGATGACCCCGATCACGAGCGCCGTGCCGAGGCCCTCGGGAATGCCGTCGGCGAACAACCCGCCCACCTTGAACACGACCGCTCCGAGGATCACTGGCAGGCTCAGCAGGAAGCTGACGCGAGCGGCCGTGTCGCGGTCGAAGCCGATCCAGCGAGCGGCCGTCATCGTGATCCCCGACCGTGACGTGCCCGGGTTGAGAGCGAGCGTCTGGGCGGCACCGACGATCAGTGAGTCGCGCAGCCGGAACTCCTCGATGGCACGCTTGCCGTGCTTTCGGTCGGCCCACCACAGGAGGAGGCCGAACACGATCAGCGACACCCCGATGATCGCCGGAGTCCCCAACCGGTCGTCGATCCAGTCCTCCAGGACGACGCCGACCAGCGCAGCCGGGATCGTGGCCACGACGAGGAGCCAGGCGATCCGCCCGTCGGGGTCGATCGGTTTCTCGCGGTTCCAGATCAGGCGCACGCCCTCACGGATGTAGCGCTTCAGATCGTGCCGGAAGTAGGCGACGACGGCCATGAACGTACCGAAGTGGAGCGCCACGTCGAACGCCTTCTCGACCGACTCGTCCCCGGGCGGATCCCAACCGAATGCCCACCGGGTCAGGAGCAAGTGGCCGCTCGACGAGATCGGCAGGAACTCCGAGAACCCTTGGACGAGCCCCAACACGAACGCCTGGTACCACGGCACGACGGCCGAGCGTAACGGCGCGATGCCGCGATGAGCGGCCGTTGCGTCGCGGCACCGCCTGGAGCCGGGTGTCAGGAACCGGACATGGTGACGTCGCGGATCACGAGGCTCACCCCGGCGGCCCGCATGGGGAGCCAGTCGAGGTCGCCGCCGATCTCGGCGATGTCGAGCAACATGCGCTGCAGGGTCGACGCGATCGTGAACTCGCGCACCGGTTCGGCGACGGTGCCGTTGCGGATCAGCAGGCCGGCGGCGCCGGTCGAGAAGTCGCCGCTGATCGGGTTGACCCCGGAGTGGATGCCCGTGACGCTCTGCACGAGCAGGCCGTCGTCGATGTCGGCGATCAGCTCGCTCTGGGAGCGGGTTCCCGGCACCAGCGACAGCGCGAGCGCACCGACACCCGGGGTGCCCGCGAATCCGCCGCGGGTCGCATTGCCCGTCGAGACGGTGCCGGCACGGCGTGCCGAGTACGAGTTGTGGGTGAACTGGCGGAGCACGCCGTTCTCGATCAGCGGATTGCGGCGGGCGGCAAGCCCCTCGCCGTCGACGTCGGTGGCCGTGTAGGCCAGCGGATTGGTCGGGTCGTCGACCAGGTCGACGAACGCCGGCGCGACCTCGTCGCCGAGACGGTCCTTGAACAGGCTGCGACCCTTCACGACCGCCTCGCCGTTGAGAGTCGACGCGATGATGCTCAGGAGCTGGGCGGTCACGAGCGGATCGAGCACGACCGTCGTCCGCTTCGAGGGCGGCTTCGTCGCACCGAGCAGCCGGGTCGCCCGATCGGCGCCCTCGCGGGCGGCGCGCTCGAGGTCGAGCGCCTCGGGCGTGCGGCCGACGCTGAACCCGAAGCCGGTCTGGGTCTCGTCGCCGTCGTCGGCGAGGGTCGAGAGACTGACGTAGCAGCCGTTCTCACGACCCCACTGACGAATGCCGGTCGTGGTCGCGACGGCTGCCTCGCCGTGGGCGTCCGCGTAGTTGGCTTCGTCGATCCGCAGCCGCGGGTCGGCGCCGGCGGCGAGCCGCTCGAGCTCCATCGCCAGCTCGATCTTGCGATCGGTCGGATACTCCACCAGTTCGTCGTTCCACAGCGACTGGTCGGTCACGGGAACGCCGTCGGGTTCGGCAAGCCCGGCCCACTCGTCCGGCGTTCCGAACTCGACGTTGTCGCGGGCCTCGGCCAGCACCTCGGCGATCGCCGTCTCCTCGAGCGTGCCCGCGTACGCGAAGCCGGTGCGGCCGTCACGGATGACACGGATGCCGATGCCCTCGGCCTGTGCCGACACGAAATGCTCGACCTCGCCCTGGTACACCCGCACCTCGGTGTCGCCGCCTCGCGACACGAACGCCTCGATCTGCTCGCCGGGCTTCGCCTGGCCGACGACGCGATCGGCGAGCGTGAGCAGTTCGGCACCGTCGGCGTGGCCGGCGCTCGGTCCGGTCGCCAGATCGGTCATGACGCCGTGCCGCCGATGGTCAGCGACTTCACTCGCAACGTCGGCTGACCGTCGCCGACCGGCACGCCTTGGCCGTCCTTGCCGCACGTGCCGGGGTTGCCCATCGCGAAGTCGTTGCCGAGCAGGTCGATGTCGCGGAGCACCTGCGGACCGTTGCCGATCAGGTTGCCTTCGCGAAGCGGTTCGGTGATCTCGCCGTTCTCGATCAGGTAGGCCTCGTTCATGCCGAACACGAAGTCGCCGGTGGCGGTGTTGACACTGCCACCGCCGAGGTGGGCGATGTACACGCCCTGCTCGGTCTGGGCGACGATGTCGTCCGGGTCGGATTCGCCGTTCATGACGTAGGTGTTGGTCATGCGCACCATCGGCAGGTGCATGTAGCTCTGGCGGCGACCGTTGCCGGACGGGTCGCGGCCCTCCTTGCGGGCACGGATGTGGTCCCACATGTAGTCGACGAGGACCCCGTCCTCGATCAGCACGTTGCGGCGGGTCGTGTGGCCCTCGTCGTCGATGCCGAGCGTGCCCCATTCGGTGCCCATCGTGCCGTCGTCGACGAGCGTGACCAGCGGTGAGGCGACCAGCTCGCCGAGCTTGCCGGCATACACCGACGCCCCCTTCTGCACGTGGTCGGCCTCGAGCCCGTGGCCGCACGCCTCGTGGAACAGCACGCCGCCGGTGCCGTTCTTGATGACGACGGGCATCGCGCCCGACGGCGCCGGACGGGCCTTCAGCTTGACGATCGCCTGCCGCGCAGCGTCTCGGGCGAGCGCCTCGACGTCGAGATCGTCGAACGTCTCCCACCCGACCGTGCGTCCCATCGACTGGAACCCGGTCTGCATGCCGGTGTCACCGCTCGCGACCGCCGAGATGCGAACGAGCAACCGGACCACGTCGTCGTCGGCGAGAAGTCCGTCGCTGTTGGCGACGAGCACTCGCTTGCGACTGTCGCCGTATCCGGCCGATACCTGCACGATCTCGCTGCCGAACGAGCGTGCCGCCTCGTCGACCCGCTGCATCAGGGCGACCTTGTCGGCCTTCGCGATGTCTTCCGGGTAGGTGACGATCGTGTTCGGGCGATGCGCCGGCGCCTGCGTGAGTGCGATCGTGCGGACACCGCCGTCGCCTTGACTGGCCGCCACGGCCGCCGCCCGGGCTGCTTCGGCGAGACCGGCGGCCGTCAGATCGCTCGTGTGCGCGAAGCCCGTCGTCTCGCCCTTGATGACGCGGATCCCCGCGCCACGGTCGCGTCCGGACGTCACCTGTTCGACGCGTCCGTCGTCGAGCGCGACCGAGGTGTTGCGCTTGTCCTCCGCGTAGACCTCGGCGAAGTCTGCTCCGGTCCGGAGCGCTTCGGCGATGGTGCGTTCGACGACGTCGTGGTCGATCATGATTCCGAGGATACGGAACACCCGGGCTGCGCCCACGCGGCGTCGTCACGCTCGCCACCGAACCGTGACGCAACCGTCACGTCCCTGGTGCGTGTGTGACCGGGTGTCAGCCGTTAGCGTGACTCGCCGTGAACGTCGCTGTCGGACTCAAGGGAGAAGCACGGCTGGTCGTCGGAGCAGCCGACACCGCCCACGCGCTCGGCTCCGGTGACGTCGACGTGCTCGGGACGCCGCGCATGGTCGCCCTGTTCGAACAGGCCACGATCGACGCGCTGCGCGGCATGCTCGAGGACGGGCAGTCCTCGGTCGGCATGCGGGTGCAGATCGATCATCTCCAACCGACCCCGGTCGGTGCCGAGGTCGTCGTCGAAGCCGTGCTCGACAAGGTCGAGGGCCGTCGCATCACCTTCGCGGTGACGGCGAGCGATTCCGGTGGCCTGGTCGCCGCCGGCAAGGTCACCCGGGTCGTGGTCGACGTGCAGAAGTTCATGTCGAAGTGCTGTCGCGCCGACTGACGTCCGTCCTCGCCGTCTGCGGAGCGCTCCTGCTCGCCGCCTGCGGCGGCGGTGACGAGATCGAAGACGCCGTCGTCCGGCCCGGCATCACCGCCATGGAGGACGCCGACAGTGCCGCGTGCGCAGCGAACCAGACGACTCTGCGCGTCGCCATCGATGCCTACACCGTGCTCGAGGGGGAACCGCCGCCGAACGAGGCCGCCCTCGTCGAGGCGCAGTTCCTCCGGGCGGAGACGACCGACTGGGACGTCGTCGACGGCGAGATCGTGGCCGAGAACCCGGCCTGTGGCGATCCGGCCGAGGTCACACCGATCGACGACATCGTCACGTCGACCATCGCGTCTCCCACGGCCGAGGAGTTCCTCGCGTCGTGGAGCGACGAACAGATCGACGGTGTCGGCGGCATCGAGTGCGCCACCGAACTGTCGGCGATCCTCACCGCAGCGCCGCGCTTCGCCGATGAACAGGGCGCCGACCCGGACGGCCTGGACGAACTCGTCGACGCGGGCTACCTCGCCGAGACCCCGGAGCTCTGGACGGTCACCGACGACGAACTGGTCCCCGCAGACGGTTCCCCCTGCACCTGGCTCGACGAGTGACAGGAGGTCCGGTCAGGCGAGGTTGCTGGACCTGGGGTAGATGTCGCTGGGGTCGGTCATGACGTTCACGAGGTAGGGGACCCCACTGGCGAAGGCGCGGTCGAGTGCCGGGCCGATCTGGTCGGGTGACGTGACGGTCTCACCGGCACCGCCGAGTGCCGTGACGACCTCGTCGTAGCGGGTCTCTGGCTGCAGGTCGCACGCCATGTCCCATCCGTAGATCATCTGCATCGGGTGCTTCTCGAGACCCCAGATCCCGTTGTTGCCGACCACCATCACGACCGGCAGACCGTGTCGCACGAGCGAGTCGACGTCCATCAGCGAGAACCCGGCTGCTCCGTCGCCGAGCATCACGACCACCTGCCGGTCGGGATGCACCGTCCGCGCCGCCACGGCGTACCCCATTCCGTTCCCGAGGCATCCGTACGGACCGGTGTCGAGCCAGCACCCCGGCTGGTACGTCTCGACGTACTTGCCGGCGTACGACACGAAGTCCCCGCCATCGCAAATCACGATCGCATCGCGCTCGAGGCGCTTGCGCAGCTCGCCGTAGATCCGCGTCGGCTTGATCGACGGGTCGTCGGCGTCGAGCAGCGGCTCCTCCTGGGCACGTGCGGCTTCTTCGGCATCGCGGAGCTCGCCCAGCCAGCCGCTGTGATCGACCCGGTCACCGACGTGGTCGGCCAGCCCGGCGAGCGTGACGGCGATATCGCCGGCGACGGTGGTGACGTCGACATGGCGGGCAGCTTGCGACTCGGCATCGACGACATGCGCGACCGCTGCGTCGCCGAAGCTCCCGAACCCGACCCGGAAGTCGAGCGGCGTCCCGATCACGACGACGAGGTCGGCCCGCTGCTTGAGCACACCCCGCGTGCGCAGGAAAGCGTGCGGGTGATCGGCGGGCAACATGCCGCGCCCGAGACCGTTGAAGAAGCACGGCACGCCGAGCGCCGAGGCGGCGGCCTCGAGTTCGGTCCACGCACCGTCCCAGTAGGCGTCGCTGCCGACGAGGAACGCCGGCCGCTCGGCGCGAGCGACGAGTTCGGCGAGGCGTGTGATCGCCGCCGGATCGGCGGCCGGGGACAGGTCGGCACCCCCGTCGGGCACCTCACCCTCGGTCGGCGCGAAGAGGTCGAACGGGAAGTCGAGGAACACCGGGCCGCGATGCGGTGACGCCGCGAGGGTGGCAGCGCCGTGCACGATCTCGCCGGCCAACTCGGCCTGTTTGACCGTGGTCGCCAGCTTGGTGATCGGTGCGAGCACCGGTACGTGGTCGAACTCCTGGAGCGAACCGGCACCCCAGCGGCCTTCGGGAGCTCGACCACCGAGCACCACCAGCGGTGCACCGTTGAACATCGCGGAGGTCACCGCCGAGATCCCGTTCGTCACACCCGGACCGGCGGTGAGCGCCGCCAGGCCGGGACGACGTGTCAGTTTGGCGTAGGCCTCGGCAGCGAACGCTGCGGATTGTTCGTGCCTGGTGTCGACGACCCGCATCCCACGGTCTCGGGCAGCGTCGTAGAACGGCCAGATGTGCGCGCCGTTGAGCGTGAACATCACATCGGTCCCGAACTGCTGGAGTGCTGCGATCGTCTGCTGGCCGGCGTGTCCCTCGATCCGAGTCATGTCCGCACCGTACCGATCCGGCCTCCCCCGCGCCGTCTCCGGCCGGACGCTGCGGCCGGCCCTCCGGCCGGCCCTCCGCCCAGCAGTGCCCTGCTGGGCGTACAGGTCGGGGAACGAGGTAGCGTGAAACGCCAGATGTATCT
>NZZV01000054.1 GCA_002698945.1 Acidimicrobiaceae bacterium | reverse complement strand
CAACTCGCCGTAGCGATCCTGATCACCACTCGACTCGTCGACCACCGCAACCGCTGGCAGACCCGATAACACCCCTATCCGCTCGGCCCCTTAATCCACCAGGCGTCCGGCGGTGGGACCGGTCGTGCACTCGGTCCGACGGATAGGGTCGGGCGGCGTGCGTCTCGTGATCGCCCGCTGTTCCGTCGACTACGCCGGTCGGCTCGCCGCCCACCTCCCCGAGGCCAACCGCCTGATCATGGTGAAGGCCGACGGGTGTGTCGCGATCCATGCCGACGGCGGCGCCTACAAGCCGCTGAACTGGATGAACGCCCCGAACAAGCTGGTCGAGATCACCGACGGCGACCCGCCGCAGTGGGTCGTCACCAACCCGAAGAACGAGACCCTCACGATCACCCTGCACGAGGTGATGTCCGACACGGCCCACGAACTGGGCGACGATCCGGGACTCCAGAAAGACGGTGTCGAAGCACACCTGCAGGAGCTGCTCGCCGCCACCCCGGAGTCGATCGAGGAGGGTCTGCGGCTCGTGCGTCGGGAGTACCCGACCGCCATCGGCCCGATCGACCTGGTGTGCAAGGACCCCGACGGCGCGACGGTCGCGGTCGAGGTGAAGCGACGCGGCGAGATCGACGGCGTCGAGCAGCTGGCCCGATATATCGAACGGCTGCAGCTCGACTCCTCACTCGGTGAGATACGCGGCGTGTTCGTCGCCCAGTCGATCAAGCCCCAGGCCAAGGTGCTCGCCGAGAGTCGCGGTTTCCGCTGGGTCGAAGTCGACTACGACCAGCTCCGCGGCATCGCCCCCACCGACCTCCGCCTGTTCTAGTTCCGGCTCGTTCGCCCGATCGCTGCGTTGCGTCTCACCACCGTCGGGCCACGGGCAGCGGACGCGTGTTACGTTCGGCGGCATGTCACAAGTCGTGCGTGGAGTGGTGGCTCGAGCCAAGGGCGAGCCGGTCACCATCGAGAACATCGTCGTCCCCGATCCCGGTCCGGGTGAAGCCGTCGTCAAGATCCAGGCGTGCGGCGTCTGCCACACCGACCTGCACTATCGCGAAGGCGGGATCAACGACGAGTTCCCGTTCCTGCTCGGTCACGAAGCCGCCGGCACGGTCGAAGCCGTCGGCGACGGGGTCACCAATGTCGCCCCGGGCGACTACGTGATCCTGAACTGGCGAGCGGTGTGCGGCAACTGCCGCGCCTGCCTCCGGGGCGAGCCGCAGTACTGCTTCGACACCCACAACGCCGAACAGAAGATGACGCTCGAGGACGGCACCGAGCTGTCGCCGGCACTCGGCATCGGCGCCTTCATCGAAAAGACCCTGGTCCACGCCGGCCAGTGCACCCCGGTCGACCCCGAGGCGCCGGCCACCGCGGCGGGGCTGCTCGGTTGCGGCGTGATGGCGGGCATCGGCGCCGCGATCAACACCGGCAACGTGACGCGAGGCGACTCGGTCGCCGTGTTCGGCTGCGGAGGCGTCGGCGACGCCGCGATCGCCGGCGCACACCTGGCGGGTGCCTCCAAGATCATCGCCGTCGATCTCGACGATCAGAAGCTCGAATGGGCCAAGGAGTTCGGCGCCACCCACACCTGCAACGCCGGATCGGCCGACCCGGTCGAGTACATCCGGTCGGTCACCGACGGCAACGGTGCCGACGTGTGCATCGAGGCGGTCGGCAACCCGAAGGTCTACGAGCAGGCGTTCTACGCCCGCGACCTCGCCGGCACGGTCGTGCTGGTGGGCGTCCCCAACCCCGAGATGAAGATCGAGCTGCCGTTCATCGACGTGTTCGGCCGTGGCGGCGCACTCAAGTCGTCGTGGTACGGCGACTGTCTGCCGAGCCGCGACTTCCCGATGCTGATCGACCTCTATCGACAAGGTCGGCTCGATCTCGACCGGTTCGTCTCCGAGACGATCTCGATCGACGACGTCGAGGCCGCGTTCCACAAGATGGAAGCCGGCGAGGTCCTCCGCAGCGTCGTGGTGCTCCCGTGAGCGGTGCAGTCTGATGCCGGTCGAGCTGGTCACCACCGACGGGATCTTCGCGCTCGACGGCGGCGAGTGGGAGGTCACGAACAACATCTGGATCGTGGGCGACGACCGTGAGGTCGTCGTGTTCGACGCCGCCCACGATCATCGACCGATCGTCGACGGGATCAACGGCCGCAGGGTGAGGGCGATCGTGCTCACCCACGGCCACAACGACCACATCAACGCCGCCGTCCCGCTGCGAGATACCGTCGACGCCCCCATCCTCGTCCACCCGGACGATCGGATGCTGTGGGACGTCGTGTGGCCCGACCACTCCCCCGACGGCGACGTCACACCCGGTTCCACGATCGACGTCGCCGGGCACCGCCTCGGGGTGGTACACACGCCAGGTCACTCACCCGGTTGCTGCTGCTTCCACGACGTCGACGACGGCATCGTGTTCTCGGGCGACACCCTGTTCTGTGGAGGACCGGGCGCCACCGGTCGCAGCTACAGCGACGAACCGACGATCCTGCGATCGATCATCTCGAAGCTGCTGTCCCTGCCGCCCGAGACGGTCGTGCACACCGGCCACGGGGACTCGACGACGATCGGTGCCGAACACGACACCGTGATGTCGAGAGCCGCCGAACTCGGCCTCACCTGACACCCCGCACCCCCTCCACAACCCTTCGAATGCGTGAACTCGTTGCGCACTGGGTGCGCAACGAGTTCACGCATTCGCTGTCTCAGCAGGAGTCGCCGGGGAGCTGGGGCTTGACGGCGAGCTGGTAGGTGACGGCGTCCTGCTCGAAGAAGGTGAGCTGGTTGGCGTCGGCGAACACGCTGCCGACGTCGGCCGCTGGCATCTCGAGACAATCGGAAGCAGCGGCGAGGTCCACGCCGTCGACCGGCCACTCGAGCACGGTCGGCTCGACGTCGTAGCCGGTGAGATCGTCGATCGGAAACGAGCGCACCAGGTAGGTGTCGGCCTCGTACGCCTCGGTTTCGGTCTCACCGAACATCGTGGCGGCGTCGACGAACGCCTGGAGTTCGGCGCGGTCGCCCGTCTCGTCGGTCGCACCCGGACCACCGCCGATGCCGAGGGCGTACGCCCGGTGTTCGTACGTCTCACCGTTCACACTGATCGTGACGACGGTGTCGGACGCGTCGGCCACGTTGGTCGGCGACTCGTACTCGCGCTGCTGCAGCAGACCGTGCTCGTCCGCCAGTGCGAGGAGCTCCTGGATGCCCTCCTCGCCGATGTCGGCCACCTGCACGTTCGGCAGGAGCGGACCCGGGAAGATCGCAATCTGCGGTCCGAGCGAGAACTCGCGAGCGTCGCCGGTCACCAGCAGTGAGGGGAGCTGCGAGAAGGTCGCCTCCCTGGTCATGAAGCCGCCTTCGTAGGCGATCGAGACCACGACCTCGTCGGCGGATGTCGGGTGCTCGTATCCGGCGTCGGCGCCAGACGTGGGTGGGGTCGTCGGCGCGTCCGGAGCAGACGTCGCCGGTGTGGTCGACGGTTCCGGTTCGGTGGTGTCCGCGGTCGTCCCGGTCGTCGTTTCGGTCACGGTGTCGATCGGCTCGTCGGCTGCCGGTTCGGTGTCGTCGCCGCAGGCGGCGAGGGTCAACGCCAGGGCAGCCGGGACGAGGAAGGCGGTCGCGCGATGGGGATGGATTCGTCGCATGTCCTTTCGACGTACCCGATCCCGATCCGGTTCCAACATTTCTGAAACCGTCCGAACATCCTGCGTTCGGCCGTCGCCCGAGGGTCGACGCCGTAGATTCGACGGGATGCGACCGGTGAACGGCGTCGTCCAGCACTATCCGTGGGGTGATCCCACCTTCATTCCCGACCTGGTCGGCGTCGAACCCGACGGGCGGCCGTGGGCGGAGCTGTGGCTCGGCACCCACTCGAACGGTCCGGCCTCGTTCACCGACGGGTCGGCCCTGAGCGAGGTCACCGGTGAGCTTCCGTACCTACTCAAGGTGCTCGCCGCCGGTGCACCGCTGTCGTTGCAGACCCACCCGAACGCCGAGCAGGCGAAGGCCGGATTCGAACGCGGCGACTATCCCGACCCGAATCCGAAGCCCGAACTCCTCTGCGCGCTCACGCCGTTCGAGGCGTTCTGCGGCATCCGCCCGGTCGACGCCACCGTCGATCTCCTCCGCGACATCGGAGCCGACGGCCTGGCCGACGTCGTCGCCCACGACGGGCCGGGTGCCGCACTCGACGGTCTGTACCGGGGCACGATCGATCCGTCGTCGACGATCGACGCATGCCGGACGACGTCGAGCGGACGGATCGAGATCCGTTGGGCGCGCCGCCTCGCCGAGATGTATCCCGAGGATCCCAGCGTCGCCGCGTCACTCCTGCTCAATCTCGTCGAGCTCGAACCGGGTGAATGTGTGCGGCTCGATGCGGGCAACCTGCACGGCTACCTGCGTGGTGCGGGCATCGAACTGATGGGCAACAGCGACAACGTGATCCGCGGTGGGCTCACGGCCAAGCACGTCGACGTCGACGAACTGCTGGCGACCGTCGACCCGACACCACTCGTCGAACCCGTGCTGGCCCGCAGCGACGACTACGCCCTTCCGGCGGCAGGCGTCGCACTCCGTCGCCTCGCCATCGGGACCGAGCACACGGCGACCGGCCACGAGCTCGCCGTCGACCTCGGAGGTGGCACGTGGTACCTGTCACCGGGCGAGCAGATCGAAGCGCCGGCCGAGACCTACGTCGTCGTGCCCCTCGCGGCCTGACCAGCGTCGCGACCTTGCGCTCGTCGGTCAGCCGGTGAGGGCCGTGTGCATCGCGTTCGTGCCGGCGACGAGGGCGTCGCCCTGCCCACCGCTGAGTACCGCGAATGCGGGCTCGAGGATGTCGTCGGTGATCGCCTCGGCCCGTTCGAGCGCGGCACGGTCGTCGTCGGTGATCGCGGGTGGCTCCTCGTAGCCGAACATCGCCAGGTCGTCCGGTCGCTTGATCGCGTGCGCGACCCGGGTCGAGAGTCCGACGGCGGCGATCGCGGCGAGATGAGCACTCCCCCGGAGCTCGCGCAGCACCATCGCCTGGTGGATGGCGGCGCCGGCGGTGTCGTCGGGGACCGGCTCGGCACGGACACCTGCGAACAGCGCCAGGGCCCCACCGTCGACGGCGTCGATGACCGCAGTGGCCGCCTCGACGTAGGCGTCGAGCCCGTCGACGTCGGCCAGCTTCGATCGCCCGACGTCGTGGCAGCAGGCGATGTACGCACGAGCGGCGTCGCGCGGCGACACGCGCTCCTTGCCGGTGTTCCACATCTTGGCGAGCAGATCCGGGTTGAAGTAGCCGAACGCGCTCTGCACGACGCCCGGCTCGACGTCACCCAAGACGCCACCGCGACCGAGGAAGTAGAACCGGAACCCGTCGAGTCCGAGCTCCTTGCCGCGGTCGAGCGTTGCCGGGTGGAAGTAGAAGACCGCACCGATGTCTCCGGTGGGTTGCTTGATGGCCTGGATGACCTCGCGTGGCGTCATGGCTGCCGATGATGGCAGCCCGGCGAACCGGAGCCGGTGTCGGACGAGCGTCAGTTCGCGGCGGTCTTGCGGATCTCGACGATCTTCTCGCCGGCGTGATTGGCGTCGTCGCCCTGTTCCTCGAGCAGCTTCGAACGATCCTTGGCCGCCTCGCGAGTCGCCTTCTCGGTGTCGGCCTTCTCGAGTGCGGCGTCGATGCCGTGCTCGTTGATGAACTCGGCCCACTCGACCAGCGCGTCGACCATCTCGTCCTCGGGCACGACGGCGATGTTGCGACCCTTCACGAACAGGTGACCGCGCTTGTTGCCGGCGGCGATGCCGAGGTCGGCTTCGCGTGCCTCACCGGGCCCGTTGACCACGCAACCCATGACGGCGACCTGGAGCGGCAGCTTGCGTTCGCCGAACGCCTCCATCGCGCGGTTGGCGACGTCGATCACGTCGACCTCGGCGCGCCCACACGACGGGCAGGCGATCAGGTCGACGTTCTTGCGTTCGCGCAGCCCGAGTGCCTCGAGTAGCTGGCGTCCGGCACGAGCTTCCTCGACCGGATCGGCCGTCAGCGAGTAGCGGATCGTGTCGCCGATGCCCTCGAGCAGGAGGGTGGCGATCCCGGCCGTCGCCTTGACCAGTCCGGCCGGTGGCGGGCCCGCCTCGGTCACGCCGAGGTGGAGCGGGTAGTCGGTGACGGAGGCCAACTGGCGGTACGCCTCGACCATGAGCGGGACGCTCGACGCCTTGACCGAAATCTTGATCAGATCGAAGTCGACGTCGTGGAAGTAGGCGATCTCCTGCTGTGCCGACTCGACCATCGCCTCGGGTGTGGCACCGCCGTACTTGTCGTACAGCTTCGGATCGAGCGACCCGGCGTTGACACCGATGCGGATCGGCAGGTTGCGATCGCGGGCCTCGCTGGCGACGGCCTTGATGTGGTCGGGTTTGCGGATGTTGCCCGGATTGAGGCGCAGGCCGTGCACCCCGGCCTCCATTGCGGCGAGCGCCATCTTGTACTGATGGTGGATGTCGGCGATGACCGGGATCGGCGACCGCGGGACGATCTGGGCGAGCCCTTCGGCCGCCTCGAGTTCGTTGCAGGTGCAGCGCACGATGTCGCATCCGGCGGCGGCGAGGGCGTAGATCTGCTGGAGGGTGCCGTCGACGTCGGCCGTCTTGGTCGTCGTCATCGACTGGACGGTGATCGGCGCCCCGCCGCCGACCGGCACGCCACCCACGGTGATCTGCCGCGTCGCCCGCCGCTCGCTCTTCCACTCGTTGACGTCCATGCAACCCTCACGCTACAGCTCGCCGGTCGCGCACTGACTCCGGGTCGGGTGATCTCCGCAAACGCACTCGGCCCAGGGGCCTCGGCATCCCCTCCTTCACCCGACCCGAGCGCGAAGCGCTTGGCTCTCGACCAAGTGGGCGTTCACGTCGGACGAGGGCGCAGCCGGCACGCCGGATCCACCCGAGTCGGTGAAATTCCTACTAGAGGGGATTGAAGGTGTCCAAGTAGAGGCCGGCGGTGAAGAGGCCGAGGAGGAGCACCATGACCGCCATGGCGAACGGCATCAGCTTGGCGACGTCGGCGTAGTAGCGCTTACCGCTGCGGCCCTCGCGGATCCGTTCGTACGTGGCGATCGCCGCATGGCCCCCGTCGAGCGGGAGCAGCGGGAACATGTTGAACACACCCACGAACACGTTGAGGACGGCGAACAGGTACATGATGCCGACGACGCCTTCGGCCTCGCCGACGTCGTCGCTGATGGCCGTGACCCCGACGAGCGTGGTCGGGCGGGTCTCCAGGTCGTCGTTCGTGCCGGCCAGGTGGGTGAAGATGTTGACCGGGTTGAGCACCTTGACCGCGCCCTTCGTCATCTCCCACGAGACGGGGATGATGTCGGTCACCGCGTTCGCCGCGGCGGCGGGAACACTGTGTTCGATGGTCTCGTAGTAGCCGCCGGAGGCGACGCCGACGTAGGGCTTGCCGAACAGCGGCGAGTCCTCATCGGTGTTGGCGCCGAGTCCGACGGGAACGATGATCAACTCACCGTCGCGCAGCACCTCGAACGCCAACACGTCGGCCGGCTCGTTCGACTGGACGATCCGTCCGAGGGCGGCGGAGTCGTCGACCGGCTCACCGTCGATCGAGAGCACGACGTCGCCCTCGAGCAGCCCGGCCTCCATCGCCGGGGTTCCGGCCGCGACCTGGGCGATCTCGGCGCCTTGCCGCTGTTCGAGCTCACCGTCGATGGCGTACACGCCGAACAGGAGCAACACCGCGAGCAGCATGTGCATCAGGGAGCCGGCGGAGATGACCAGCAGCCGGCGGGGGTAGCTCTTCGAGCGATACGTCCGGTCCTCGTCGGCGGGATCGACGTCGTCCATCGAGTTCATGCCGATGATGCGCACGAACGCACCCGCCGGAATGGCGCGCACCCCGTACTCGGTTTCGCCGCGCCGGAAGCTCCACAGCCTCGGGCCGAACCCGATGAAGAACTGCGTCGCCTTCATCCCGGTCCAGCGTGCGGTCACGAAGTGACCGACCTCGTGCAAGAAGATCGCCACGAGCAGGCCCACGGCGAACACGAACCACCAGATGCTGAACAGCGCCAGCGAACCGATCAACGCCACGACGGCGAGGATGCCGAACGCGCCGCGCCAGCCGCCGACGAGTTCGTCGTCGTCCTTCTCGACGACCGATCCCCCGGCCATCACCTCGCTCGTGAAACGTCCGTGCTGACGCGGGACGGTGGGTGGCGCCGGAGGAGGCAGCGGTGGTGGAGGCGGCAGTTGCTGGTCGGTCGTCATGGTCGCGAAATCGATTCGATCGCCGCCTCGGCCCGTCGTCGGGCCGTTGCATCGGCGTCGATCACGTCCGCCACGGTATCCGGCGTCGCGCCGTCATGGGTATCGAGGACCTCTGCGCACACCGAGGCGATGTCGGCCCATCTCAGCCGATTCTCAAGGAACGCGTCGACGGCGACCTCGTTCGCAGCGCTCAGCCACGCCGGAGCGGTGCCGCCGACGCGGCCGGCCGCGTACGCCAGTCCGAGACAGCGGAACGTGTCGGTGTCGGGAGGTTCGAAGTCGAGGCGGTCCAGCCGGGTCCAGTCGATGCGGCCGAACGGCGTGCCGATCCGGTTCGGATAGCCCAGTGCGTAGCCGATCGGCAGCCGCATGTCGGGCAGCGAGAGCTGGGCGATGGTCGACCCGTCGGTGAACTCGACCATCGAGTGCACGATCGACTGGGGGTGGACGACGACGTCGATCAGGTCGTAGTCCACGCCGAAGAGTTCGTGCGCCTCGATCACCTCGAGACCCTTGTTCATGAGGGTGCTCGAGTCGATCGTGATCTTCGGTCCCATCGCCCACGTGGGATGGGCGAGCGCCTGGTCACGCGTGACGTCGGCGAGCTCGTCGAGGGTCCGACCGCGGAAGGGGCCACCGCTCGCGGTGAGCACGATCCGTCCGACCTCACGATGGCCGTGGTCGAACCCCACCGAGGACCGGAGACACTGATGGATCGCGCAGTGCTCGGAGTCGACCGGGACCAGTTCGGCACCGGGAGTGCTCCGCAGCGGCTGCACGACGGGCCCCGCTGCGATCAGGCTCTCCTTGTTCGCCAAGCCGAGCCGCTTCCCGACCCGCAGCGTCTCGATCGTCACGGGCAGCCCTGCGAAACCGACGACCCCGTTGATCACGACGTCGGCGGCATCGACCAGCGCAGTGGCGTCGTCGGTGACCTCGATCGGTTCGTCCGCGAGCGCGGCCGCGACCTCGCGCCGGGCGGCCTCGTCGCTCACCGCCACGACGGCGGGACGGAACTCGAGCGCCTGTTCGATCACCGTGGCAGCCGACGCGCCGACACCGAGGCCGACGACCTCGTACCGGTCGGACCCCTCGGCACGGACGACGTCGAGTGTTTGGGTCCCGATCGAGCCGGACGAACCGGCGATCGCGACGCGCACCGGCGTCATCGGCAGCCTCGAGGCGTTCGTCCGCTCAGGACGGGACGAACTGGGTCCACGGCTCGAGCACCAGCGTCAGGTAGTAGACGCCGGGCAGCACGAACAGGAACCCGTCGAACCGGTCGAGCACGCCGCCGTGTCCCTTGACGATCGTGCCGAAGTCCTTCACGTCGAGATTCCGCTTGAACATGCTCTCCACCAGGTCACCCATCGGGGCGAGCACGGCGATCACGACAGCCAGGATGAACAGGTGCCAGGTCGAGGACCAGGTGTCGCTGCTGTTGGAGATGCCGACGAACATCAGCACCATGATCGTGAAGAACGCCCCGCCGACGAGCCCTTCGACGGTCTTGTTGGGGCTGATCCAGCGCCGCAACGGCGTCCGTCCGGCGGCGGACCCGATGAAGAGGGCCCCGACGTCGTTGGCGACGATGCCCAGGGCCGTCAGGAACAAGGTGTCGGTGCCACGGTGCTCGGCACGGCCCATCTCGAACGACGTCAGATCGCTGAAGTCGCGTGTCGACAGACGCAAGATGAGCACGGCGAACGAGCCCAGCAATCCGATCCAGACGATGCCGAGCGTCGTGATGGACGCATTGGGCATCGGACCGGCCTCGACGCTGCGGGCGCCGATGAAGCTGGCGGACGTCGCCATGAACCCGAACGCGAGGACGAGCGGCAGGGTCCCGACGCCGAGCCAGTAGCAGGCGACGGGCGCCGCCACACAGGTGAGGACACCCGGCACGACCGCGGGGCGGTAGCCCTTCTCGGCAACCTTGTCGTAGAACTCGACGGCGGCCAGGCCGAGCACCAGCACGATGATCGCGGCGACGGCACGCGGGTCCCACAGCAGAGCGCCGACGAAGGCCGCGGCGAGCACGAGTCCGACCGCGATCGCGGTCGGCATGTCGCGTCCGGACGACGGTGGGGCGCCCGCCGACGGGCGCGACGCGGACGGCGGCGGGCCGCCTCGGCGGCGACGTCCGGTCTCGGGTGGCCGACGGGGCATTCCCGATGGATCGGTGCCGATCGTGATGCGACTCGGTTCGGGAGCGATCGCCTCGGCTTCACCGGTGACGCGGCGGTGTTGCCCGGAAGGTGGTGGTTCGACCACGGGCTGACGCCCGGTGTCGCGCCGGTCGGTGGCTCGACGTTGGGCCGTCACCTCCCCCGAGGGGTCGGACGGGCGTTCGTCGGGCAGGGGTGTGTCGTCTTTCCAGACCGGGGCATCGGACGAGAACGACGACCACACGTCGAGTTCCTCGTCGTGTTCGGGCGCTTCGGCGGCGTCGAACCGAGGGATCTCGCCGGTCGGGGGCTCGGTCCAGTGCGGCAACGTGCCGGTGTCGCTGTCACCGAACGAGATCGGTTCGTCAGCGGGCATCTCGGCCATGTTCTGCGTCGGCTCGGCGTCGTCGAACAGTGACCCGTACTCGCTGAAGTCGTCCTCGTCGCGGCGCCGCTCGCGCCACTGGTCGTCACTCATCGGTGTCCTTTCCCCTGTTCCGTTGTCGCCCGTCGATCCGATCGGCGCGCCGCAACCGCGGCTGCGGCCGGCTCAGACCTCGAGCAGTTCTGCTTCCTTGCGCCCGAGCGCCGAATCGATCTTGTCGACGTGCTCGTGGGTGATCTTCTCGAGTTCCTTCTCCGCCCGCTCGAGGTCGTCTTCGGAGATGTCGCCGTCGTGCTGGAACTGCTCGAGCGTCTTGCGGGCGTCGCGGCGCAGGTTGCGCACCGCGATTCGGCCGTCTTCGGCCATGTTCTTGACGACCTTCACGTAGTCGCGCCGACGCTCCTCGGTGAGCGGGGGGAAGTTCAGGCGGATGACCACGCCGTCGTTGTTCGGCGCCACACCCAGATCGCTGTCGCGGATCGCCTTCTCGATCGCGCCGAGCGAGTTGCGATCGTGCGGCTTCACCATCAGCATGCGAGCCTCCGGCACCTGGATCGCTGCCAGCTGCTGGAGCGGGACCGGCGAACCGTAGTACTCGACGATCAGACGCTCGACGAGCGCTGGCGCGGCTCGGCCGGTACGAATGGTGGAGAACTGGGTCTGGACGTGCTCGACGGCCTTGTCCATCTTGTCCATGGCATCGAGCAGGGTTTCTTCGGTCACATGACCAGCGTAACCCTGCGATCGCCTCGTGCGGGAGATGCCCCGCACGAAGCGACCCAGTGATCAGCGGATCAGGCCGGCGGTGGCGGCGGAGGAGGCGGTGTCGACCCGGGCATCGACGGCGGCGGTGGCGGTGGCGGTGGCGTCGCGCCCAACTGCTGGGGATTGCCGCCGGGGCCGACGTACTTCGCGTCGCCGAATCCGAGGATCAGCATGAAGATGAACCCGAGGAAGATCAGACCGACGCCGAAGCCCGTGCCCTTGCCGAAGCTCTTCGCCAGATCGAGCGCCACGATGATCCAGATGATGAAGTTGACGAACGGGATGAAGAACAAGATCAGCCACCATCCCGGGCGTCCGACGATCTTGAGCAGGGTGTACACGTTGTAGAACGGGATGATCGACTTCCATCCGGCCTCTCCGGCCTTGGTGAAGACCTTCCAGAACCCGACGATGCCAAGAACGATCAGTGCCAGATAGATGACGATGATGACACCGGCGCCGCCGGAGTCACTCGATGAAGCCAACAGGCCCATGACAGTTTTCCTCCTCTGGTGGGAGATCCGTCCGTGCCCCCCACACGACCGGGAGTTTCGCACGCTGAGCGCACCGATTCGCGGACCGGTGTCGCTACTGGACGATCGTGCCGACCTGGCCGCCGGTCAGGATCTGACGGAGCGCACCCGGCGCCGACATGTCGAACACGACGATCGGGATGCCGTTCTCCTTGCAGAACGTGACCGCCGTGGCGTCCATCACCTTGAGTTCTTTGGAGATGACCTCGGAGTAGCCGACGGTCTCGTACTTCTTGGCGTCGGGATTCGTGCGCGGGTCGGCGTCGTACACCCCGTCGACACCGGAATGGGTGCCCTTCACCAGCGCATCAGCTTCGATCTCCGCCGCACGGAGCGCAGCGGCGGTGTCCGTGGTGAAGAACGGATTGCCGGTGCCGGCCGCGAAGATCACGACCCGGCCCTTCTCCAGGTGACGCACGGCGCGGCGACGGATGTACGGCTCGGCGATGCGTGGCATCTCGATCGCGGACTGCACCCGGGTCGGTTGTCCGCGGCGCTCGAGTGCGTCCTGGAGCGCGAGCGCGTTCATCACGGTGCCGAGCATGCCGATGTGGTCGGACTGGGTGGCGTCCATCCCCTCGAGCGAGCCGGTGCGTCCACGCCACCAGTTGCCCCCGCCGACCACGACGGCGACGTCGACGCCGAGGCCCTGGCGGAGCCCGATGATGTCGTCCGCGAGATGGTCGAGCGTCGCCCCGTCGAGCCCACGCCCCGACGGCCCGGCGAGCGCCTCACCGGATGGCTTGAACACGATCCGTTTCCATCGAACCTCGGACCCGGACGCGTCAGCACTCACAAGCCCCCAGCTTGCCAGACCCGGAAGCCAACCCCGACATCCGCGAGTACATCAGACCTTCGGGTCGGGTGATCTCCCGACACGTCGACTCCGTCGCCGTGCCCTCCGACACCCGACCCGAGAAGCAGAACGACCGGCCCCGCAGGGCCGGCCGTTCAGTTCGGTCGCTCAGGCCCTCGCAGGGCGTGGACGGTGGTGATCACGTCCTCGGCGGTCGACCACGCCGACCACGCAAGCTCGTGAAATCAGACGTGTTAGCCGATTTCGGTTTGGTGGAAGCGGACGATGCTCGCGTCGCCGATGATCTGCTGCACCGACTGCTTGTCGTCCTTGGCGTAGGGCTGCTCGAGGAGACAAATGTCCTTGAAGAATCCGTTGAGGCGGCCCTCGACGATCTTGGGGACCGCCTGCTCGGGCTTGCCCTCGTTGATCGTGATCTGTTCGAGCGTCGCCCGCTCGGCCTCGACGACGTCTGCGGGCACCTCGTCGCGGGTCAGGTACTTCGGACGGGCGAAGGCGATGTGGACGGCGATGTCGTGGGCCAGTTCGTCGTCGGCGCCGGACATCTCGACCAGCACGGCGTTCACACCGCGACCACCCTGGACGTGCTCGTAGTGCCCGATCGTGTTGTCGTCGGCAGCGGCGAACTGGACGACGTCGCCGAGTTCGATCTTCTCCTTCAGCGTGATCTTGAGCTCTTCGAGTTCGGCGTTGCGCTCGGCCACGGCCTCGGCACCCTTGGCCAGCACGAGGTCGACGAGCGCGTCGGCCTCGTTCTTGAACTGGTCGGACCCGGCAACGAAGTCGGTCTCGCTCTTGAGTTGGACGATGGCGCCGACGTTGCCGTCGACCTTGATCGCCACGAGCCCCTGGTTGTTGTCGCGGTCGTCGCGCTTTGCGCTCGCGGCCAGACCCTTCTCACGGAGGAACTGCTTGGCGGCTTCCATGTCGCCATCGTTCTCCTGCAGGGCCTTCTTGCAGTCCATCATGCCGGCGCCGGTGCTGTCACGCAGGGCCTTCACGTCTTGAGCGGTGAATGACATCGGTCGGTGTCCTTCTGGTTTCGATTCGGTCGGGGTGCGGGAAGAGGGCTCAGGCCTGCTCGTCGGCGGCCGGTGCCTCAGGTGCGGCTTCGGGAGCCGAGCCGTCGGGCTGGGGCGTCGCCGTCGCCTGGTCGTCGGCCGCGTCGACCGGGGCGTCGGCGGCAGCGGGCTCCTCGGCGGCAGCGGGCTCCTCGGCGGCAGCCGGCTCGTCGGTCGGCTTCGTCTTGCTGGCGGCCAGGCGGGCTTCGCGCTCCTGCTGGGCGCGAGCGGCTGCGGCGCGGGCCTCGGCCTGGGCCTGGGCGAACGCCGCCTCTTCCTCGGGGCTGCGCTCCGGCTTGGCTGCGGCATCGGGCTCACCGGCAGCCTTGGGCCGACGCGAGGCGATGTAGCGGCCTTCTTCGACCGCGGCGGCGATCGTCTCGATCAGCAGGCTGTTGGCACGGATCGCGTCGTCGTTGCCCGGGATCGGGTACTGGATGACGTCGGGGTCGACGTTGGTGTCGACGACGGCGACGACCGGGATACCGAGCTTGTTCGCCTCGGTCACGGCGATGTGTTCCTTCTTGGTGTCGATCACGAAGACGGCGTCGGGCGCCTTCTTCATGTCGCGGAGGCCGCCGAGGTTGCGCTGCAGCTTCCCGAGCTCGCGGTCGAGCATCAGCGCTTCCTTCTTGATCATCGCGTCGAACTCGCCGGAGTCCTTCATGCGCTCGTACTCGAGCATCTTGTTGACGCGCTTGGAGATCGTCTCGAAGTTGGTGAGCATGCCGCCGAGCCAGCGCTCGTTGACATAGGGCATGCCGACCTTGAGGGCGAAGCTCTGGATCGGGTCCTGCGCCTGCTTCTTGGTGCCGACGAACAGGATCGTGCCACCGTCGGCGACGAGGTCACGAACGAAGCCGTAGGCCGACTCGACTCGGGTGAGCGTCTGCTCGAGGTCGATGATGTAGATGCCGTTGCGCTCTCCGAAGATGAAGCGACGCATCTTCGGGTTCCACCGACGGGTCTGGTGACCGAAGTGGACACCGGCTTCCAACATCTGACGCATGCTGATGACGGCCATGAAATTGCTCCTTGTTGCGGTTCCTGGGCCCCCTCCGGGCGCCGCAGCGACCGCTCTGGTGGAGGAGGTGAATGAGTTGGGGGTATGAATCGACCCGACACGCGCCGGACCGACACGTCAGGCTAACGGCGCCAGGTCGGGTTCGCGACCGGGAATCGTGGCTTTTCGGGCGTCGAGCAGCGGGGTCGCGGCGGCCCTGGGGGCGATCCTGCCGACCCGTCGAGCGGCACGAGCCGCACCGGATACGAGGGCAATCCGATCTCCGGGGTCGGGTCGAGGTAGCCGCTGCCGTCGCGGAGTCCGAAGTGGAACGTCGAGGTCGCGGTGCCGACGACCGACCGAGCGACGACGCGGTCGCCCTGCTCGACCCGGATCGACCCCAGGTCACCGTAGGTCGCGCGGCGACCGTCGACGTGCTCGACGACGACGTAGCGTCGATCGACGACGGTGCCGGCGAACGTCACCCGCCCCGCTGCGACGGCACGGACGGAGGTGCCGGGCACCGTTGCGTACTCGATGCCACGGTTCCCGGCGCACCAGGGGCAGGCCGGCGCGCGGTACGGGTCGGACACCGGGGCCTCGACCGGCGGAAGCCAGCACGCTCCTGTTGCGACGCCGACGGGAACGATCAGGCCCAGCACGCAGGCGCCGATCGCGACGAGCACGGTGACCAGGGCGGCCCGGATCCGCCGGACGTGTCGAGTGGGATGTGGCTCGAGATGTGGGGCGTGTGCAGGCACGGCAAACCTCCTGTGGGTCGGCCGCGTCGCGGCCGGGTGTGCGGGCCGGGACGGCCGAGGAGGGGCGTCAGCCGACGCCGGCCGCCGACAGGCGGGACCGGAGGTGGAGCACCGACTTGGTGTGGATCTGGGAGACCCGACTCTCGGTGACGCCGAGCACGTCACCGATCTCGGCGAGGGTCAGACCCTCGTCGTAGTACAGCGACAGCACGAGCTTCTCGCGCTCGGGCAGCCGCTTGATCTCGTCGCGCATGACATCGCGGAGTTCCTGGTCTTCGAGTGCCGCCACGGGGTGCTCCATGCCGGAGGACTCGACCGACTCGGGTTCGTAGCCGGCAGCGACCGCCCGATCGAGCGGACCGATCGTGGTCGCGGCGATCGACGCGAGCCAACGCGCCAGCTCCTCCTCGCCGATGTGCAGCTTGCCGGCGAGTTCGTCGTCGGTCGGCGATCGGCCGAGTTCGTGCTCGAGCTGCGAGATCGCCTTCTCGACTTCGCGAGCTCGGCTGCGCACCGAACGCGGCACCCAGTCGAGCTGTCGCAGGCCGTCGTAGATGGCGCCACGGATGCGGGGCGCGGCGAAGGTCTCGAACTTGAAACCCCGCTCGGGGTCGAACCGGTCGATCGCATCGATCAGACCGAACACACCGGAACTCACGAGGTCACCCGGGTCGACGCTGTTCGGCAGGCCGGCGCCGACACGGCCTGCCACGAACTTGACGAGCGGCGAGTAGTGGACGATCAGGTGGTCGCGGGAGGCGGCGTTCTTGCGGTTGAGCCACCGAGTCCAGTGCATCGCCAGGTCGGGGTCGTCGGGAACGATGCTCATGCTCGTGGATGGCTCTCCAGGTAGGCCGCTCGCAGTCGCTCGCGGCTGACGTGAGTGTAACGCTGGGTCGTCGCCACGTCGGCGTGGCCGAGGAGCTCCTGCACGGCGCGCAGATCGGCGCCTCCGTCGAGCAGGTGGGTGGCGAAGGTGTGTCGCAGGGCGTGCGGATGGGTGGGCGTCGGCGAACGGCGGTCGAGGATCCGGCGGACGTCGCGCGGCGTGAGTCGTTTGCCGCGCTCGTTGACGAACACCGCCGACCCGGCGTCGGGTGGCGCTGCGTCGTGCCGGATGGCGAGCCACGCGACGAGCGCCGCCCGCGCCGGCTCGCCGAGCGGCACGCGACGTTCTTTCGAACCCTTGCCCCACACGGTCAGGTACGCCGACTCGACATGGAGTTGCTCGAGGTCGAGCGAACACAGCTCCGACACTCGAACCCCCGCGGCGTACAGCACCTCGAGCACGGCGTCGTCGCGTCGCCGTCGCCACTCGGGTTCGCCGTCGGGGGTGGGCCCGTCGAGGAGTTCGGCGATCTCGCGCTCGGCGAGCACCCGCGGCAGTCGACCGTTGCCGGCTGCGGCGTGGACGCCGACGGTCGGGTCGCCGTCGACCAGTCCCTCGCCGACCGCCCAGCCGAAGTAGCGGCGCAGTGACGCGGCCTTGCGAGCGATGCTCCGACGGGCGAACTCGCGCGTCGACAAGGCGGCGATGTACCGGCGGACCATCGTGCGTGTCACCTGTGAGGGCCGATGGACGTGCAGCCGCTCGACCCACTCGGAGAAGAGCCGCACGTCGGTGCGGTAGGCGGCGAGGGTGTTGTCGGCCAGCGACGTCTGAGCTCGTACGAAATCGTCCAAGCGCCAGGGATCTCCGTCGGCCGCCACGTCGACGAGGGTATTCGAATGCCTCACCACGATGCGTGATCCGGCGTCGAACCCACCCGCGGTCGTCCGTAGACTCGCCGCGATGAAGTGGCCGTGGCGTCGACGCATCTCCCCTGTCGACACCGACACGACGAGCCCCGAACCCGCCGCGGCGCTCACGGAATCCACCGTCCCGCCGGCCGCGGCCGCCGGGGTCCCAGACGGTGACGTCGTCGTGTTCGTGCATCTCCCCAAGTGCGGTGGCACCTCGCTGCACGAATGGTTGACGGAATCGCTCGAACCGGGCGTCCTCAGCCCCGAGCGGAATCGGATGCCCGCCGAACTGCCGCCCGAACGGATCGCCGAGCTGCACCGACATCGTGTGTTCTCCGGTCACTTCGACGTGATCGATCTGACACATCTCCCGGCACCGCAACGGCGCTTCACGGTGCTGCGCGATCCGGTCGACCGCCTCGTGTCGCTGTACGACTTCTGGCGCGCCCACGACCCGGCATTCGTCGAGGAGCACGATCTCGCCGGCCCGCGTTTCGCGCTCGCGGTGACGTTCGAGGAGTTCGTGAGTTCGCCCGACCCCTCGGTCGTCCACGACATCGACAACTCGATGGTGCGGACCTTCACCGGGTCGATCCGCACGAGCGAGCCAATCTCCGACCGGGAGGCCGAGCTCGAACGCGCGATCGCTGTGCTCGCCGGGTTCGATCACGTCGGCCACGTCCGCCGACTCGACGACACGGCCGACTGGCTGCGCGCGGTGTTGGGGCTCCCCGCGTCGAGCGCCGGTGGCCCCGGCCGGGCCAACGTCCGCGGCGAGTGGGCCGCTCCGCACCTGCGCAACGTGGAACGGACCATCGTGACGCCGGCCGCCGCAGCGGCGATCGAGCCGGTGGTCGACCTCGACCGACGCCTCGTCGACGCGTTCAGCTGATCGCGCCATCAGGCCGACTCACCGGGCAGCCACTGTTCGGGCGACGACGCGAAGTGGCTGCGGGTCGGCTCGAACCAGCCCGCCACCTCGACGACCCACCCGTCGTGTTCGAGGCGCGCCGCCGCGAGCGCCGCTTCGCTGAGCGTGAGTCCGGTGCGCTGCGCGATCACGTCGAGGGTGCACGGTTCGCTCTCGCACGCGCGCAACACCTCGGCCTGCGTGCCGACCGGGAGCGGCCGCGGATCGAACGGCACCGGTCCGGCGCGGCGGTGATCGAGGCCGAGCGCGACCAGGACGTCGTCGACACAGGTCGCCGGCGTGGCCCCGTCGACCAGCAGCTTGTTGGTGCCGAGCGACGCTCGGACACGCGGCGACCCCGGCACTGCCATCACCTCGATCCCACGGTCGAGCGCATCGCGGGCGGTGATCAGACTCCCGCCCCGCTCCCGGCTCTCGACCACCACGAGGACCTCGCTCAGGCCGGCGATGATGCGGTTGCGTTCGGGAAAGCGCCAGGCGTCGGGCGGTGTACCAGGCGGCCACTCCGACAGCAGCAGACCGTGGTCGGCAACCCAGTTCCACAGCTCGACGTGGCGTCGGGGATACACGACGTCAGGCCCGGACCCGACGACGGCGACGGCCCGGCCCTCGCCGGTCGACGCCCGAACCCCCGAGTGAGCTGCTCCGTCGATCCCCCGCGCCAACCCGGACACGACGGTGACGCCGTGCTCGGACAAGGCGGCGCCCAGTTCGCGGGCCGTGGCCAAGCCGGCCGTGGACGCGTTCCGCGTGCCGATGATCGCCACCCGCCGTGCCGACAGGGCATCGAAGCACCCGCGGCAGAACACGGTGGTCGGCGCGGCCGGGTCGACCGCCAACAACGTCGGGTAGTCGTCGCGACCGAGCCACGTTGCACGGACGTCGAGGGCGACGAGCCGCTCGCTCTCGACCACCGGATCGAGGTCGCGAGCGGCGCGACGGACCTCGGCGACCAGGTCAGGTCGGAACCACCGCCCGAGGCGGCCGTCGAGAGCCCGGCCGGCGACGAGCCGGCTGAACGCGTCGAGTGGGGTGTGATACCGGAGGAGCGCTGCCAGCCTGGCCGAGCCGACGCCGGGGAGCCGGGCGAGCGCAGCGACCGCTCCCGCTTCGTGGCCGTTGTCGCCGGACCGGCAGGCGGTGTCGTGGCAGGAGTGAGTTTCGTCGCTCATGCCGCCACCCCGAGCGCGTTGGGTCCGATCGCCGTCCGCATCATCAGCGCAGCGGCGACCTGCTCGTCGTGGATCGGTTCGTTGCCCACACCGGCGAGATCGGCGAGGGTGCGGGCCACACGCCGGACGCGGTGATACCCGCGCGCCGAGAGCCTGCCCCGTTCGAGTTCGCTGCGGAGCAACTGCTCGGCAGCGTCGGTCAGCGGCGCGTACTCGTGGAGCAAGACGTCGTCGAGGTCGGCGTTGAGACGTCCCGATCGTTCGATCGCGAGCTCGCGGGCGCGAGCCACCCGCTCGGCGACGGACGACGTCGATTCGCCACGTTCACCGTCGAGCATGTGGCCCACCTCCGGTCGGCGGACCGCGACCCGAAGGTCGAACCGGTCAAGGAACGGACCGGACAGCCGGGAGAGATACCGGGTGCGAACCCGCTCGTCGCACTGGCACTCGACGCGGGCCCCGGCGCCACACGGGCACGGATTGGTCGCCCCGACGAGTTGAAACCGTGCCGGCATGGCGACACGCGTCTGCTCGACCCGCCCCACCATCACCTGCCCGGTCTCGATCGCCTCCCGCAGCCCGTCGAGCGCCTTCGGCTGGAACTGCCCCATCTCGTCCAGGAACAGCACGCCTCCGTGCGCGAGGCTGATCTCCCCGGGCCGGAACTGGTGCGAGCCGCCACCGACCAGGGCACCGACGGAGCTGGTGTGATGCGGCGCCCGGAACGGTGGGCGCCGGAGCAGCCCGCTGGGCGGCAGGGTGACGCCCGCCGCCGAGTGCACCATCGTCGCCTGGAGCGCCGTTTCGGCGTCGAGGTCGGGCAACAGGCCGGGCAACCGTCGGGCGAGCATGGTCTTGCCCGCGCCGGGCGCACCGATGAACAGCAGGTGATGTCCCCCGGCCGCGGCGAGTTCGAGCGCGAGCCTCGCTTCCGCCTGGCCCTTCACGTCGGCCAGGTCGTGGACCGGTTCGTCGGCCTCGTCGACCAGGGCCGACCGCTCGACGTCCGGCCAGTCGTCCGCGCGGGTGAGCGCTGCGACGAGCTGGGTGAGGTGGTCGACACCGCGGACGGTGCCGGTACCGGCTGCCGACGCCTCGTTGACCGCGTCGGCGGGCACCACCCACGTGAGGTCGGGCCGGACACCGACCATCGGGGCGATGCCGGGCACCCGGCGGATCGCTCCGTTGAGACCGAGTTCGCCGGCGAACGCCAGCCCCTCGACCGCGTCGGGCGGGATCACGTCGAACGCGACCAGACACCCGACCGCGACGGCCACGTCGAGCCCGGAGCCGACCTTGCGGAACTGCGGCGGAGCCAGATTGACCACGATCTTCTTGTTGGGCCACTCGATCCCCGACGACGTCACCGCCGCGCGCACACGGTCGCGTGCCTCACGGCACGACTCGTCGGGCAGCCCCAACATGGTGAACGTCGGGATTCCTTGCCCGACGTGGACTTCGACGGTGACGGGGTGCCCACGCGCCCCGAGGATCGTCGCGCTGGCGATGGTTGCGATCATCTCGACCTCCCGAACGGCGCACCGCGCCGGTGTGTTTCGAGAGGGAGGTCCGCTCCCACGACGGTGAACTCCACCATACCGGTGGGGTGTCGCGAGGTGGCGCGACCGGTCCCGAACCCACCGTCACCCTCCGGCGACCACGCGAACGCGGTACCGTCGGCCGATGGCGAACGAGGTGCATCCAGCGGACGAGGTGCATCGTGCGAGCGACGTGCTGGCGGACTTCACGAGTCGCGACTTCGAAGCGCTCGGCAAGCGTCGCACCGTCTTCGAGATCGGCGACGGTCCGGCTGTGATCGTCATCACCGAGATGCCGGGGATCACGCCGGCCGTGGCCGACTTCGCACGACGGGTCGCGGCGATCGGCTGCACCGCGGTGATGCCACACCTGTTCGGCGATCCGTGGCGAGCACCGACGACCGGTTCCAACCGCCCCGACGTCGGCGCGTTCATGCGCTCGATCGTTCCGGCCTGCATCTCGCGCGAGTTCCACGTCCTCGCCACCGGCACGACGTCACCGGTCGTCGACTGGCTGCGCGAGCTCGCTCGCGATGCTCACGGGCGGTGCGGCGGGCCGGGCGTGGGCGCGGTCGGCATGTGCTTCACGGGTGGCTTCGCCCTCGCGATGGCCACGGACGATCGGCTCCTCGCCCCGGTACTCAGCCAACCGTCGTTGCCGTTCGGCATCACGAAGGGGCGGCGCGGCAGCATCGACATCTCCCCCGACGATCTCGCCACGGTTCGCGAGCGGTGCGGTGCGGGGCTCGAGGTGATCGGTCTCCGGTTCGAGGGCGACAAGCTGGTGCCGCCCGAACGCTTCGAGTTCTTGCGGCGCGAGCTGGGCGAGGCGTTCGTCGCGATCGAACTCCCCGACGACAGCGCCAACCCGGAGGCACCGAACCCGCCCCACTCGGTGCTCACCGAGCACCTCGTCGACGAACCGGGTGAGCCGACTCGCGCTGCGCTCGACCGGGTGCTCGAGCTGTTCCGGTCGCGCCTGCTCACCACGGCCTGAGCGATCCCACTGCATGACGTGGCGATCGGCCCACGCCGTGCCACACTCTCACGACGTGCGATCACACCGCCCACTCGTCGCTGCGATCGTCGCGCTCGCGCCATTGGCGATCGTGGCGTGCGGTGGCGGCGACGAGCCCCAAGGCGACGCCGTGAGGTTCTGCGCCGAGGCGGCCGAGCATCGCGAGACGATCATCGACCCACCCGTCGCGGACGAGGCCGGCTTGACGGCGACGCTCGACTTCTACCGGGCGATGGGCGAGCTGGCTCCGCTGGCGATCGCCGAGGAGTGGAACCAGCTGGTGGTGAGCCTCGAGACGGCCGCGGAGCTGGTACCGGGTGATCCCGAGTCGGAGCAGCTCGTCGCAGCCACCGCGTACGCGACCGAACCGGCCGCCTACGCCGTGTCGGTGTGGCTGCGCCGGAACTGTGGCGTCGAGATCCCGATCACGACGATCGCCCCGCAGGAGTTCGAGCCGGCGATCACCACGACCGTCGCTCCCCCGCCGAGCACCGTCGTCGACGAGTGAGTACCGTCGACGTCTGATGCGGCCCCTCGCGGGGTCTACCACGTGCTGTCGGGGGAGTCAGACGATTTCGCCGCGACGCAGGATCACGCTGTCGACCAGGCCGTAGTCCTTGGCCTGCTCGGCGGTGAACCAGCGGTCGCGCTCGGAGTCTTCCTGGATCTTCTCGATCGGCTGTCCCGAGTGCTCCGCGATCAATTCGGCCATCCGGCGCTTGGTGAAGCGGAGCTGCTCGGCCTGGATCGCGATGTCGGTCGCCTGACCACGCAGTCCGGCGAGCGGTTGGTGCATCATGATCCGGGCGTTCGGGAGCGTGTAGCGCTTGCCCGCCGCACCCGCGGTGAGCAGGAACTGGCCCATCGAGGCCGCCAGGCCGAGACAGACCGTGGCGACGTCGCACCCGACGAACTGCATCGTGTCGTAGATCGCCATGCCGGCGGTCACCGAACCGCCCGGGCTGTTGATGTACAGCCAGATGTCGGCGCTGGGATCTTCACCTTCGAGGTAGAGCAGCTGAGCGCACAACTGGTTGGCGATGTCGTCGTTGACGTCGGAACCGAGCATGATGACGCGGTTCTTGAGCAAACGGTTGAAGACGTCGCTGCGGGGATCGAACCCGCCCTCGAGACCGACCGTCTGGGGCATGTGCGCTTCGCTCATGCCCGCGAGGCTATCGCCGGGTTGCGGGCTGCCTCGTGGACGAGGTCAGTTCGTCAGTCGAGCGCGGCGGCGCGCTCGGCGGCCGCGTCGAGCGACACACCGATGCGGGCGAACAAGCTCTCCAGATCGACACCTTCGCTGCTCTTCTGCCCGGCGCGATAGCGGGCGTAGACCCCGTGCAGGATGCACGCCGTCTTCCAGGAGTTGAAGGCCCGGTAGTAGTCGAGGTTCGACAGGTCGGCGCCGGTTGCGGCGGCGTAGCGGGCGATCAGCGCGTCACGCGTCGGGAAGCCGGGCAGCGCCGTCGGCGGGTCGGCGCCGTACACCCCGTCGTCGCCCGGTTCGATCCACGCGTTGATCGAGTAGGCGAAGTCAGCCAGCGGATCGCCCAGCGTGGCGATCTCCCAGTCGAGCACGGCCGTGACGGTGCCCGACGTCGAGAACATGCAGTTGTGCGGCCCGAAGTCGCCGTGCACCACCCGGGCGGGGCCCTGCTCGGGCAGGCGTGCCTGCAGCAGATCGTGCAGGTCGTGGGCGCGCGCATCGTCGTGCTCGGCGAAGGGCACCGATGCCGTCCACGAGCCGTACCACGTCTTGAGCTGGCGGGCGACGTAGCCGTCGTGTCGACCGAGCTCCTCGAGGCCGACGTCGGTGGGATCGATCGAGTGGAGCGCGGCCAGCGTGTCGATGAACGATTCACCGGCGGTGGCTCGTGCCGGCTGCGGCAGCCAGTCGCGGACCTCGGCACCGGAGTACATCGCGGCGCCCTCGACCTTGCCCATCGCGTAGAAGTGCACCTCACACAGTTGTCGGTCGTCGACGTAGGCGATCGGCTCGGCGACCGGCACCGCGGTCGGCCAGAGGCCGTCGATGATCCGGTACTCGCGCCACATGTCGTGCGCCTTCGGCAGCAGCTCACCCTGCGGCGGACGTCGGATGACGAGTTCGCGCCCGTTGGCGTCGGTGATCAGGTAGGTGAGGTTCGAGTGCCCGCCCGGCAGGCGTTCCCAGTGGAACGGGCCGGTCACTTCCGTGGCGGTGGGGAGCCAGCGCTCGATGACGAGCGGATCGAAGCCGACGACGTCCGAAGGGGCCATGGGGCCAGCGTGCCATCGTCGGAGACGTCGCGACGAAACGAAGCTCGACACGAAGCACGACGACTCGGCGACCCGATCCGTTCGAGTGCCTGCCGGTGCTCAGCGGGCGACGCCCGAGAAGACGATGGCGACGTGCTCGTGCACGTGGAGATCGTGCTCGATCGTGAGCACGCCGGCGAGCCCGGCCGACCCGGTCGGACTCACGTGGTAGCCGGCCGCGGTCGCCAACTCGTGGGCGCGGACGATGTCGCGCTCGGCCGCCACGATCGGCCGGCCGCCCGACTCGACCATCGCTCGGAGGTCGGCGATCCAGTCGTACGTCTCGTCGTCGAGGATCCCGTCCGCCAGCGAACGCGGGTCGGTCCACGGCCGCATGACCTGCGCCCAGTACCGCTGTGGCTGGTCGATCGCCGTCGCTCGCTCCCAGGCGTCCGACAGCGGCGCACACCCTTCGGCCTGCACGGTGTCGAGTCGGACGGACCGCCCCAGTCCGGCCCCGACACAGGCGGCGAAGGCACCGCCGCCGACCTGCACGACGACGCGATCGAGCCGGACGTCGGCCGCCGCGGCCTGATCCGCCATCTCCCAACCGATCGTGCGTCCCCCGTCGAGGCAGTAGCCGTTCTCCGGCCCTTGCACCGTGAACGGGATCGCGCCGCGGTCGCGAGCTTCGCGGAAGCGCAGCATCGCCGGATCGCCGGGTGGATCGTCGCCACGCCGTTCACAGCGGTGGATACGCGCCCCGAGCTCGACCAACCGGTCGCCGAAGGCGTCGTCCATCCACGTCGGGACGTAGACGTCGAGCGGCCAGTCGACACGGGCGGCGAGCGTCGCCGCGGCGAGCGCCGCATTGCCGCACGACGCGATCGCGAGCGGCGGACGTCGGCTCACGAGCCGCAGTCGTTCGGCGGCGCGTAGGTGGAGCAGGATCGAGGCGAGGTGCCGAGCCTTGTGCGACCCGGCGACGTTGCCGGTCTCGTCCTTGACCCACACGCCCGTGCCGACGTCGGTCGACAGCGCGTCCGATCGCTCGAACGGCGTGACGGTGAAGTCGCCGGCGACCTCGTCGGTGAGCTCGCGGCAGGCCTCGACCGACAGACCGTTGGCCTGCGCGAACACCCACCACGCCAGGCGAGGTCCGTATCGGTGGAACGGGTTGATCGCCTCGTCAGCAGTCGAGTCGGCAGGCGAATCTGCAGACGAATCGGCAAGTGGATCGTCCGTGTCGGGTGGCTGACCGCCGGCACCGGGCCCGGACGCTGGGTCGTTGAGGATGACCGACGCGTCGACGTCGAGAAGGTGCAAGACGTGATACGGATCGTCCGTCGACGCCTTCGGACACCGCCAGGCACATGGCTCGGCGATGTCGACCGTGGTACCGCAGACCGCGCATCGCCAGCCGGCGATCACGACGGCCGCCCCCGGCGCGACGGGCATCGGTGAGCCTCGGGGCCGTGGCGAGACGAGCGCGTGGTGGTCCGCATCGTTCGCCGGGGACGGTCCGCGCTCATCGGGATCCACGGTACTCAGGTGGACGGGTGCCGGTGGGCTGTTCGCGGTGAGCGGGTTGTCACACCGGCCCGCGACCACGGAGCGAGGTCGCGCCGGTACCGTCGTGGGGGTATGACCACATGCCGTACTGCGCTCGTCGGCGCTGTCCTCTGGCTCCTCGCGGGCTGTTCGGCCACGCTGCCGTCGAGCGATGCCGACGACGGCGACGTGCCGGCCGCCACCGGTCGAGTGACCGAGCCAGCCGACACGACCTCGTCGTCGAACGGCACCGTGCCGGCCGGCACGTCGGCCACGACCACGCCAGCCACCTCGTCGGCCACGACCTCGTCGACCACGACGGTGCCCGAGACGACCAGCACGACGAGCAGCACGACCACGTCCAGCACGACGACGAGCACGACCACGTCCAGCACGACGTCGAGCACGACCACGACCACGGTGCCACCGCTCGACGTGTACGACGTCGCCTGTGTGGTCCAGGTCCAGCCCGGTGAGGGCCTCCTCGAGATCGTCGACCGGTTCGACGACGACACGGTCGACATCGAGACCGTGATCGCCGAGAACGAACTCGCGACCGAGGTGCTCGAACCGGGCCAGCTGCTCGACGTGTGCGTCGACAACGGTCTGAACGACATCGACGGATCGACGCGGACCGAACGCAACGCCGTGCTGGTCCGCCGCGAGGTCGAGGCCCAGCAGACCAAGCTCAACGAGTTGTTCGCCGGCTTCGGCATCCGCGAGCTCCTGGTCGACGGGATCTCCGGTCCGGTCACCCGCCAACGGCTGTGCGCGTTCCGTCTGGCGTCCGGTCTGCCGGTCAGCACGGCCGACATGGCCGCCGGCAGTGACGAGGAGCAGCTGCTGATGTCGACCGAGACCCTGCCGATCCCGTTCACGCCCGCGCTGCTCTCCGATCGATGGGTCCTGATCGACGAGACCTGCCAGATCATGTTCGTCGGCGAGGGCACCGAGCGGCTGCAGTTCGTCTTCCCGACCTCGACGGGCACCGCCGACTTCGACACGCGTCCTCAGACACGCAGCCGGGTGTTCAAGTACAACCCTGCCAGCGACAACAATGGCTGGCACGACAGCACCACGTTCCCCTCCGCCGAGGACAACCCGCTCAACGGCAACATGTACAAGCCGCTCTACTTCGACGGCGGACAGGCGATCCACGGGGCGAACAATGTGCCACGCTCCCCCGCGAGCAAGGGTTGTGCACGTCTCCGGGTCGCCGACATGGACCTGCTTCTCGGGTGGCTCGGTCTGGGCGGTGTCTCGGGGATCACCTACGACCGCGATCGCATCGGGGTCACCGTGACCGTCCAGGGAGCCTGGCAGGGCTGACCCGACCGCCGCCGCGACGATGAGCGGGCGGGGAGCTCAGCCGAGTCGTGTGTTGAAGTCGTCGATCATCTCGTCCCAGACGCCGACGTAGCGGCGCAGGCCCCGCCAGAACGTCTGATGACGGCGCTCCTCGAACAGCTCGAACGGGGTGCCCTGCTGCTCGACCCAGGTGTAGTAGCCGAGCTGGAAGACCCGGCGCCGATCGGCCTCGGACATGTCGATCATGTGATCGGTCGAGGCACTCGCCACGTGCTGCCCGAACGCCTCCGCGGCGTCGGTGTGGCTGAACTCGCCTCGGTAGCGGCGGGCCAAGGTCTTGGCTCGCTCGCTGGGGTACAGCGCGCCGCCGTCGGTCGCGACCGTGACGATCGCGTCGTCGGGGCCGAGGTCGAGCAGCTTGGCGGTCTTGATCGCGGCCAGCACGTTGCAGGTCGCCGAGAACCCGAAGTGTTCGAGCGCCCTGATCGTCGCGTCGTCGATCCCCTTGCGCGACAGACAGGCGCGTCCGGCGTCGGTGTTCCAGACGACGTCGAGTTCGTCGGTCGCGACGTCGCTGATCGCGCACACCACGTCGGTGTTCATCACGTTGTGGATCAGGGGGATGTGCTTGTCGCCGATGCCCTGGATGTTGTGCTCGCCGTAGCCGTTCTCGAGCATCGTCGGACACTCGAGCGCCTCGACGGCGACGATGCGGCTGCCGTACTCGTCCTTCAGGCGATCGCCCGCAGCGATCGTGCCGGCCGATCCGGTCGCCGATGTGAACGCCGCCAGACGCAGGTCGCGGCCGCTCGCCGCTCGCACGGTCTCGAAGACGTGTCCGAGGGCCCGGCCCGTGACCGTGTAGTGACCGAGGTGATTGCCGAACTCGGAGAACTGGTTCAGCACGAAGTTGCCCGGATCCTTCGCCAACTCGTTGCAGGCGTCGTAGATCTCCTTGACGTTCGACTCGGTGCCGTGGGTGCGGATCACGTCCTCGTCGGGGTTCTCGCACCACCGATTGAGCCAGTCGAAGCGCTCCTGGCTCATCCCCTCGGGCAGGATCGCCACGCCGCGGCTCGCCATGATGCGGCTGATCGCAATGCCGCCACGGGCATAGTTGCCGGTGGACGGCCAGATCGCCCGATGTCGCGTCGGATCGAACTGACCGGTCACCACCCGCGGCGCCAGACACGCATAGGCCGCGAGCACCTTGTGGGCGGTGATCATCGGGAACCGATCGCCGAACACCACGATGATCGGGCTCTCGACCCCGGTCAGCTCGGTCGGCAGCACCACGTGCTCGGGCACGTCGACGCGGTCGCCGGCGAGATCGTTGTACCAGTGGACCCGCCACAGGTTGCGGGCATCTTGCCCCTGCGGGTCGGCGTCGCCCACCAGGTCGGCGTGGGAGAACGACGAGGGGTCGGCGAGCTGGCCGAACGTGGGCAGCGTGATGCCACGCTCGCGGAATCGCTCGATCGAGTGCTGCAGGGCCGTCTCGTCGACCACACGATCAGCGAGCCCGAGCTGGTTCTCGAGCGCGTCGCGATGAAGGTCGGAGGTGGGGGTGGTTGCCGTCACGATTGACATTCTGTCAAACCAGGCGGCGAACCGGCACGACGACACCCGAGGCCGTCGCTCCGATGCGGACCCCTGGTCGATTAAATCGCCTGGGTGTCCACCACCGGACGCCTGGTCGATTAAATCGCCTGGGTGTCCACCGCCGGACGCCTGGTCGATTAAATCGCCTGGGTGTCCACCGCCGGACGCCTGGTCGATTAAAT
>NZZV01000053.1 GCA_002698945.1 Acidimicrobiaceae bacterium | reverse complement strand
TGTCCACCGGTGGACGCCTGGTGGATTTAAGCGCCTGGGTGTCCGGGCGTGGAGGACGGGGGTGGCGTCGGGGGGCGGGCAGGAAGGTGCCGGCCCGGCGCAAGGCCGTGGTCATGTCGCCAGTCTCCGTTCTGCACGGCGCAGTTTCCACGCGGCCCAGCGTTCGCGCGGGGTCGGGTCGTCGGTGCGCTCGCCGCGACGGATCGCCCCGGCGTCGGACAGCCGCAGGAGCAGCGCCAGCAGGATGTAGTTGGCGAGCAGCGACGATCCGCCGTACGACACGAACGGCAGGGTGATCCCCGTCAGCGGGACCAGCTTGATCACGCCGCCGATGATGATGAACGCCTGGACCCCGACGATCGTCGTCAGACCGGTCGCCAACAGCTTCTCGAACGTGCGGTCGGTCCGGATCGCGATGCGGAACCCGGCGCCGATCAGCAGGAGGTACGCCATCAGGATCGCTGTTGCACCGATCAGGCCCATCTCCTCCGAGATGGCGGCGAAGATGAAGTCGTTCTGTGCCTCGGGCACCTTGTCGGGAGAGCCGCGACCGAGCCCGGTCCCGGTGATCCCTCCGTCGCCGACGCCGTACAGCGCCTGCACGATCTGGAATCCGCTGCCGTACTCGTCCTCCCACGGATCGAGCCAGATCGACACCCGGGTCTGCACATGGCTGAACAGGCGCCATGCCACGTAGGCCGCACCACTGAACATGACGATGCCGAGCACGAGGTACACGTTGCGTTCGGTGGCGACCCACACCATGACGACGAACAGGGTGAAGAACAGCAGCGACGAACCGAGGTCGCGCTGGCCGACCATCACCAACACGGCGAACGCCCACGCGACGAGCAGCGGCAGGATGTGTTGCGGCTCGGGGAGTCGAAGCGGGCCGACCTTCCAGGTGGACGCGGCGATCAGCTCCCGCCGGTCGGCCAGGTACGCGGCGAAGAAGACTGCGAGCGCGAGTTTGGCGAACTCGCCGGGCTGGAAGTTGATCGGGCCGACGCTGACCCAGATGCGCGCCCCGTTCGCCGAGTAGCCGAGTCCGGGCAGCATCGGCAGCACGAGCAGACCGGCGCCGACGAAGAAGAGCGTCCACTTGTAGCGCGCCAGGTCGATCGCCCGTTGCACGAACAGCAAGGTGGCGCAGAACGCCCCGATCGCGATCAGGGACCAGAGCGCCTGCAAACCGGCCAGTTCCTCGTCGAGGCGGGTGATCATCACGAACCCGACGCCGTGCAGCAGGAAGGCGAGCGGCAACAGGGTGCCGTCGGCGCCGCGGGCGAGCTTGCGGACGGCGATGTGAGCGACGCCGATCAACAGCAGGACGAGGCCGAGAAACGGCCCCATCCGGGCGGGGATCACCGAGTTCGCACCGAGCGACGCCAGGGTGTAGGCGACCCCGACGATGGCGGCGGCCATCACGATCAGGGTGAGCTCGGTCTGCCGGCGGTACTGGACGACCGTGCGCACGCTCATGGTGGTCCCGTCAGCCGCCGCCCGAACTCGTCGTCGGCGGGGCGTCGGTGCCGCGAGGCGCGGTGCTGTCGACGGTGGACGGTTGCACCGTCTCGTCGTCGCCAGCGCTCCCGCCGTCGCTCGTATCTTCGTCGACGTCGTCGCGGGGATGGAGGCGCTGGGCGACGAAGTCCGCGGCGCTCTCCTGTGATTGGAACTGGCGCTGCTCCTGGACCAGGTTGATGGAGTCCTGGTCGAGCTCGTCGCGGGTGTACTGCCCGAACGCCTCAGGGGTCGGATCGAACCAGAGCACCTCACGCCCCTGGTAGATGACGACGCGGTCCTGGTCGTCGAAGGCGACGTAGTAGCCGCTGCGCGCCCAGGCGGCGAGGATCGAGAACCCGAGCACGATCACGGCGGCGAAGCCGACCACCAGGAGGAAGCGAACGAGTCCCTGAGTGCGACTGCGCTTCCGTTTCGGTGCGGGTGGTCCGGCCGACGAGGGTGACTCGGCGACGACGACCGGGGCGCCGCTCGCGCCGGCCGGTGGCAGCTGCGGCTCATCGTCCGAGTCGGTGGCCGGTGCCGCGTCCGATGCGTCGGTCGTGTCGGTGTCGGCGTCGGTGTCGGTGTCGGCGTCGTCGGAGAGGGCGTCGGCGGCGGTCGTGTCGAGCTCGTCGTCCGGGAGGGGGTCGGCGACGATCTGCACCTCGCCGGTGTCCTCGCCGTCGTCGTCGGCCCACAACGGGACGACATCGAACTCCTCGGTCGCGTCCGGCGGCTCGTCGCCCTCGAGCACGTCGATCACGACCACGGTGATGTTGTCGCGGCCGCCCGCCTCGTTGGCGGCGTCGACGAGGGCCTGTGCGGCCTCGTTCGGGTCGGGGTGGTCGAGGAGGATCTCGGCGATCTGGTCGTCGGTGATCTCGTCGACGAGGCCGTCGGAGCAGAGCAGGAGACGGTCGCCCTGGAAGATCGGCATCGTCCACGAGTCGACGCGCACGCCCGGTTCGATGCCGAGGGCGCGGGTGACGATGTTGCGGCGCGGGTGGAAGCGCGCCTCCGCCCGCGAGATGGCGCCCTCCGCGACGAGCTCCTGCACGAAGCTGTGGTCGATCGTGAGCTGGCGGAGCCGGGCATGTCGGACGACGTAGCCGCGCGAGTCGCCGACGTTGGCGATACCGAACGCCTGGCCGTCGTGGGGATCGGTGACGACCGCGACGGCGGTGACGGTCGTGCCCATCCCGGCCTGTTCCGGGTTGTTCATGGAGCCGTCGTAGATCTCGGTGTTGGCCTCGTCGATCGCCGCGACCAGCTGGTCGAGGGAGTTGTCGGCGTCGCCGGGCAGGTTGGCGCGCAGCCGATCGACGGCCATCTCGCTGGCGATCTCACCGGCGAGGTGACCACCCATGCCGTCGGCGACGACGAACAGGTTGTCGCCCGCGTGGTAGTGATCTTCGTTCTGGGCGCGGAGCTGTCCCTCGTGCGTCGCGGCGCCCCACCGCAGCTCAGCCACAGCCGACCTCCACGGTGTCCCGGCTCATCACTGGGCCTCCAGGATCGTGGCGCCGATCTGGATCCGGTCGCCGACGTGCAGCATCCGCTGGCGATCGACCCGTGCACCGTTCACGTAGGTGCCGTTCTTGCTGACCACATCGTCGACCACCACCTGGCCGCCCACCATCGCGATCGTCGCGTGATGGCCGGAGACGTAGGCATCGTCGGCAACGACGATCGTGTTGGTCGTGTCACGGCCGATCTTGATCGACGCCTCGCCGATCGCGTAGGAGGTGCCGCGGCGCTCCTTCGGTTCGAGGACGACCAGCCGCGCCGGTCGACCGCCCTGGCCGCGAGCGGGGCGCACCGGCTTCTGGTTCGAGCGCCAGTTGATGCCGCCCGTCGGGGTGCCGTCGGGCGTCACGGCGGCGGGTGGGTTCGCCGCCTGGTGCGGTTGTGGGTCGACGGTGCTGCGGATCTCGGGCTGGCGGACCTCGCTCCACACCGCCCACAACACCCGCGCGAAGAACAGGTACAGCAGCGCCAGCAGGACCAGCTTGAGGATGTCGAGTACCTGATCGGTCATGTGGTGGGTGGGTGGGCGTCGGTCAGGACGCTTCGAAACGCAGGTTGACGGAGCCGATGGTGATGATGTCGCCGTCGTCGAGGCGGTGGTCGGCGGTGAGCTTCTCGCCGTTCACGAAGGTGCCGTTGGTCGAGTTCAGGTCGGCGATCACGAACCCGCTGCCCGACCGGCTGATCCGGCTGTGGTGGCGGCTGACATTGCTGTCGGAGACGACGACGGTGCAATCGGGCAGGCGCCCGATCGTCTGGGTGTCGTCGGCCAGTTCGATGCGGTCGCCCGACGGCATCACGATCGTGCCGGGGCGACGACCGGGGTCGGACTGCTTGAGTTGCGACGCGATCCCGAACCGGCCGGGCTTGAGTGAGTTGTCGACGCGGAGGTCGACGCTCACGGGTCCCATGAAGTGGTAGCCCTCCTCGCGGGCGTACTCACGGCATGCCTCGATCAGCTCGGTGCGGAGCGCGTCCTCGATGTCGGCGAAACCGGCATGGTCGTCGGCCGACAACAAGATGACGAAGTCGTTGGGGACGATTCGTTGACCCTTGACGTCGACCGAACGATGGTCGTCCATCTCACGGATCAGGCGGCGGCCGAGCTCGATCGGCCGGATGGAGTTGCGCGAACGACGGAACACACCATCCACCATACGTTCGAGGCGGTGCTCCAGTCCTTGCATGCCCATAGGAATGCGCCAGCGTACTGGCCATGCAGGGGTGATGGGTCGGACCTCAGCCTCCCCACAGCAGCGGCGTCGCCCGGCTCGGTGACGGTTCTCGGCGCCGTGCGTCCGGTTTCTCGCACTGGTGCCGCCGAGAACGGTGCCGGTGTGGTGGGGTTCTCGGAATGGTGCCGCCGAGAACACCGCCGAGCGTGCGCAGTGGGACGAGTAGTCTTCGGACGTGGCGACGGGGGCCGATGTGGCGGGGCAGATCGATGAGATCGCCCGGCGCTGGACCGATGACCGGGCCGAACGCCAGGCCCGTCGCCATCTCGAGCGCGCCGACTTCGACGAACTGCGTGAGGCCGGGCTGCTCACGCTCCCGGTTCCCACCGATCGTGGTGGCTGCTGGGTGTCGAACGAGGCGTCGGCTCGAGCGTTGTTCGGGGTGTACCGCCGGCTCGCCGGAGCCGATGCCTCGGTCGCGCTGGTGTCGAGCATGCACCCGGCCGTCATCGGCTACTGGCTCATGTCGGGCGGCGGCGGCGACTGGGCCGACCAGCGCCACGCCGTCTTCGCCGGGGCGCTCGCCGGCGAGCAGTGGGCGACGATCACGTCCGAACCCGGCAGTGGCGGCGACATCAGCCGCACCGTCGCCACGGCCACGCCGGACGACGACCACGGCTTCCTGCCGGGCCGCAGCTACGGCGTGAGCGGGCTGAAGCACTTCGGGAGCGGGTCGGGCATCGCCGACCGGATGATCACGACCGCGATCCCCGACGGTGAGGACGCACCGGCGCTGTTCGTGCTCGACGCCTCCGATCGTCGTTGGGACGGCAGCTCCGGGTTCGAACTGGTCGCGGAATGGGACGGCGTGGCCATGAAGGCGACCCAGAGCCACGGCATGCGGCTCGAACGGGCACCGGCCGTTCGAGCGGCGTGGGACGGCCCGCTCGACGAGCTGACCCGTGCGGCCTCGCCCCTGATCGCCACCATCTTCACGTCGGTGGTACTCGGCGTGCTCGACGCTGCTCTTGCCGAGGCCCGCCCACGAATCGCCGCACGGGCGGACTCGCTGCGCCCGTACGAGCAGGTCGAATGGACACGCGCGGAGCGCGACCACTGGTTGGCGGTGCAGGCATGGGAAGGAGCCGTCCGCGCCGTCGAGCAGGCTGATCTGCCGGTCGCCATCCACGCCGCGCTGCGCGCCAAGCAGTCGATCGCCGATCTCGCGGAGGACACGATGCGACGTCTGACCAGGGTCCTCGGCGGCGGCACCTTGTCGGCGCGTGCCCCCTTCGCGCATTGGTTCGAAGACGTGCGCGCACTCGGGTTCCTCCGCCCGCCGTGGGCGTTCGCCGACGACATCCTTTTCGCCACGTCGTTCGACGTCGAGTCGTAGCCGCCGTACGCCCGATCGCGTGGTGGCGATTTCTCGCGCGCCCGCTAGCGTTCAGGCGTCACTCGGGCGAGTGGCGGAATTGGCAGACGCGCTGGCTTCAGGTGCCAGTGATCGCAAGATCGTGGGGGTTCAAGTCCCCCCTCGCCCACGGGTTACCGGGCTTCGGCCCGGAAACCGGAGGTGCCCGACTCTGGACACGATGTGTCGTCGGAGGCCCGGGTCGTCGGCCACGAAACCCCCTCCTCGAACGGACGTGTGGTCCGGCAATCTGGGGTGATGGGGTTGCACCCACCGATCGTGCGTCGGCCACCGACTCCTCCCGCCGCGGAGCAGCTTGCTCGACGTGCTCAGTTGCAGGCCGAGGTCGAACGACGGCGATCCGAACTGGCCGCACGCGACGAAGCGATGCGTCCGCTGAAACGCCAACTGTTGGGAGGCGTCTCATCCCGGGCTGAGCGACATCGAGGCGGCGGTGACGTGCGCGTGCGCGTGCCATCCGCGTCCGGCCGACACGACGCTGCACGAGGGAGGTGCCGCCTGTCCGTGTCAGCTGTCGAAGGCGGAGCGCGCCGTCTCGCTCGACGCGTTCGTGGCGTTGTCGAGCGAACTCCGTGACCAGTGGCGCTCCAGCAACGAACGGCGTGACGCAGCGTTCGCGGAGGAAGCGGAACGGCTCGGTGCGAGCGCCCGCGTGACCCTGGATCGCCGGTGTCACACCCCCTCGCTACGGTGCTCGTATGGGGAAAAACAACCGAGCACGAAGGGCAGCGAAGGCTCGCGACCGGAAGCGTCGGGCGTCGGTCCGCGGCGAACGCGGGCCTCGCTCACGCAACGGCGGTGGAGACGAGCCGTGGATCTCGACCGACGAGCTGATCGACGGCCTGGTCGATCTGGCCCCGGCCCGACTGGCCGCCGGCGATCGACAGTTCGCGGAGCAGGCGGCGAGCCGGCTGTGCGAGTGTCCGAGACACGCGGTCGCGCGAGGAGTGGAGACGGCGTTGATGGGCTTCGTGGCCCGGTTGTTCACCGTCGGGTGGCAGCCGGCCGAGGTGGTGCGGCAGGCCCGCCGCGAGGGCGGGGCAATCCAGGCAGCGCTCGCCGCCACGGCGATCGTCGCCCACAGCTCGTTCGTGTCGGCGGAGCTGATCGATCCGCGTTGGCAGCGACAGATCGACGAACTGACGTCGACGTCGGTCGGCGACGCCCGCGCCGGTGCCGGCGGCTGGTTTGCCGATTGGTCCGATCACGCCTCCCTCGCCCCGACCGATGAGATGATGGCGGCGTTCGAGCTCCTCGTCACCGTGCGCTCGCTGCCGCCGATCGAGGAACTGATCCCGCCTCCCGGGTCGCACTCGACGGGTAAGCACTCACCATTGCCGGGTGACCTCTCCACTGGCGACCACGAGCTGCTCGAGCGTGTGCGGCACTTGCTCGACAAGGCCGAGTCGACGGAGTTCGAGGCAGAAGCCGAAGCGTTCACGGCCAAGGCGCACGAGCTCATCACCCGCCACGCGATCGACGTGGCGCTGCTCGCGGACGGCGCTACGTCCGCCACCGACGAGCAACCGGTCGCAACGAGGATCGACATCGACGATCCGTACGCCGACGCGAAGTCGCTGCTGCTCCAGATCGTCGCGGAAGCGAACCGCTGCCGAACCGTGTACCACGAGAGGTTGGCGTTCTCGACCGCGCTCGGTTTCTCGGGCGACCTCGCGGCGACCGAGCTGCTCTACACGTCGCTGTTGGTGCAGGCGCAGTCGGCGTTGGCGGCCGCCGCCCGCAGCGCGCCGCCAGGCGCTCGCACCCGAAGTCGTTCGTATCGCTCGGCGTTCCTTGTCGCGTACGCCAATCGGATCGGTCAACGACTCGAGCAGATCAACGAGCATCTCGTCGACGAAGCGGTCGGCAAGGGCGCGGTCCTGCCGGTGTTGCGGTCGCGCGAGGCGACGGTCGCCGATGCGTTCGCAGCTCGCTATCCGAACATGGCCTCGACAGCCGTGCGCGGTGGACACGACCCAGCCGGCTGGGCGGGCGGGCGCCAGGCTGCCGACCAGGCACAACTCACCTTCGCCGACCTCGACGACGCCGCCGAAGATGCGGACGCTCATGCGGCGGAGCCCGCGGCCCTGGCGCCGTGACCAGCGTCCCCCGGGCTCCGCGCCGCGATCGCGGTCTGACCGAGGTCGAGACTGGTGAGCACGCCGCCACCCGAACTGGCACCTCGCGCCGGCCGTAGACCGGCGCACAACGCCTTCCCGTGGCTGCGGCGTGCACGTCGCCTGGGGCTGCGTACCGGTTGCGGAACCCGGCGCGGCGTGTCGATCGACTCGCCGTCCGACCGACGACGACCCCGGTGCTGTCGATGGCCGCGGACGGCGACGCGACGGCGATCAGAGGGCGACCCGACAGGGCGCGGCGGAGCACCGGTGTGCCGGGCCGCGACAACCGTTCAAGCCGGGCCGGTTCGGGACCGATACCACCTGGTGACGATCGGATTCGCGCAGAAAGGACAGTGGTGACCGAGGGTCTCACGATCGGCGTGTTGTCGCCGGTGACGGGTGGCTTCTACTACGGCAGCGTCCTCTCGGGGATCAGCCGGGTGCTGCAGCCGATCGGTGGACGGATCATCTTCGTCCAGACGCTCGATGCCGGCATCAGCAGCGACGAGGTGGTCGCCGCCCCCGACTTCCGCAAGCCGATCGCGTGGGATCGCCTCGACGGCGTCATCTCGATCGCCACCGGGTCTCGGCGGCCGTATCTGGAGCGGTTGCTCGAGCGCGGCATCCCCGTCGTCGTCGCCAGCGACGCCATCGACGGGCTCGACGCACCCGCGGCGATTCCCGACAACGCCGGCGGCGTCGCGGCGGCGGTGGAACATCTGATCGGCCACGGTCACACCAGGATCGGGTTCGCTGCGAACCTCGTCCAGAGCGACATGCGCGAGCGGTACCACGGCTACCGGTCGGCGCTCATCGCCCACGGCATCGAGCCGCTCGACGAATGGTGCTTCGACGCACCCGACAACGGCGAGCTCGGCGGCGCAACTGTCGCACGCGACCTGATCGAGCGAGGGAGTCCGGTCTCGGCGATGTTCCTCGCCACCGACCGAAACGCGATCGGCTGCCTCGACGAGCTGGCGCAACACGGCCTGCGCGTGCCCGACGACCTGGCCGTCATCGGGTTCGACGGCATCGACGCCGGGGCGTACTCCACGCCATCGCTGTCCACCGTCTCGCAGCGCTTCGACGACATCGGAGCCGCCGCGGCTCGGCTCCTCCTCGAGCGCATCGGTGGGAAGCCGTCCGCCGGTCGTCCCACCACCGTCCCGGCCGAGCTGCACCTCCGGCAGTCCTGCGGATGCGACCTCACCGGCGCCGACAGCGGCGACCCGGAACGAGCCGTGGAGTATTGGCGCGCCGAAGCAGCGCAGCACCTCGAACGCAGTCATCGACGAGAGCGATGGATGCGCGAGCAGTACGAAATCGGCATCCGGCTCCTCGATCGCGAGGGTCCGGCTCCGCAGCAGCTCGAGTGGCTCGGCGCGACCGGCGTGCGGGCGGCGGAGCTCGCGCTCTGGGACGGGGATCCTGCCTGCGGCAACGTGCGGATCGTCGGCGTGTACGACCGCGACGGTGGCGACACCGCCCGGATCGGGGCGGTCATGCCGATGACCTCGTTCCCGACCGACGCCGTGCTCAGCCGGTCCGACGCCGGCGCCGACGACGTGACGATCGTGGTGCCGGTCGCGATGCGAGGTCAGGACTTCGGTCTGCTGGCGGTGGTGAGCGAGGTCGACGCCCTGTCGGCCAACGGCCGCGAGACCCACAACCAGTGGGCGGCACTACTCACCACGGCACTCGACCAGCAGCTCCTGCACGAGCAGCTCCGCACGAGCGAGGAGCGCTACAGCCTGTGGGCGCTCGCGACGGACGACGGCTTGTGGGACTGGGACCTTGAGCGCGAGCAGATCTACTACTCCGGCCGGGCCATGGAGCTGCTGGGACACGACCACCGCAGCATCACGGGTCCACCCTCGATCTGGCTCGACCGGGTCCACCCCGACGACCGCATCCGCATGGCTGCCGTCATGCGACGGGCGTCGACCTACGAACGCGAGCCGGTCGAGCTCGAACATCGGATCCGAGGTGGCGACGAGCAGTACCGGCGAGCCGTCCTGAGGGCGCTGCCCGTCGGTGCACCGGACGAACCGGCATCTCGCGTCGTGGGATCGATCCACGACGTCGAGGATCGTCGGCAGCTCGAGGAGCGACTCCGGCGCGGAGCGCTGTACGACGAGGTGACCGGTCTGCCGAATCGTCGGCTGTTCCTCGAACGTCTCGAAGCCGCCATCGAGCGTCGACGCGATCGAGGGCGAGACTTCGCCGTGGCGTTCTTCGACCTCGACGGCTTCAAGCTCGTCAACGACTCGCTCGGCCACCAGGCGGGAGATCGCGTCCTCGCCTCGGTCGGCGACCGACTGCGGCGGCACGTGCGCGGCACCGACGTTCCCGCACGGTTCGGTGGCGACGAGTTCGCGATCTTGTTCCACGACGTCGACGCGGACGACGTGATCGCCAGGGTGCGCGAGGTCGTCGCGGGCGTCCAGCGACCCGTCGACGTCGGTGGCCACGTCGTCGACGTGTTGGCGAGCACTGGTGTCACGACCAGCGTCGTCGGTGACCGCAGCGCCGACGAGGTGATCCGCGACGCCGACGTCGCCATGTATCGGGCAAAGGCCGCCCGTCCCGGGTCACTCCGAGTGTTCGGCGGCTCCGGTGGCAGTGACAGTGACGCCGACGACGTCGTCACCGCGACCGCGATGTCGGCCCGCTAGGGACCCGAACCCGCTTCCGGTCGCTGCGACGGCGTCAGTTGTCGAAAGCGGCCAGTCGGATCGCCTGCAGGTGGTCGACGAAGTCGCCGGGATCGAACCGCTCGGGGTCGAAGTCGCCGTCGACCATTCCTGCCACCCATGCACGACGTTCTTCGTGCTCCTCGTGGGTCGGGTCGGCGAGGATCGCCAGCAGTTCCTCGTAACCCCACACGCCCCCGCAGTCCTCTGGCGGGCCGTGCCGGCGTCCGCCGGTGCACGACGGCACCGTCAGCTCCGGTGACGCCGGCACGACCTTCTCGACCGTGACCTTGTGCTCCCAGAAGTCGCCGAAGTCGTACGTGTACGTGAACGAGGTGCCGGACCTGGCGACGGTGTCGAGCCGAGTGGTGCGAGCGTCGCGCGTGGGCGAACCCATGTCGAAGTCCATGTCCCAATCGGGGTCGGGGAGCGCGTAGCGGGCCCGACCGAACTCGAACTCGTACAGGTGATGGTTCCACCAACCGAACGCCGCCTGGATCACCTCGTGGACCTCGTGCAACGTCGCACCCCCATCGACGAGAAGACGCCGCCAGATCGGTGGCTTCGCCCCCGACAGGGTCACCTTCAGCTGGTACACGTTCGTCGTGGCGGGATTCGTCGGCGGAGCAGCCGCTCGATCGACCGGGAACTGGACGACCTTGCCGGTGTCGATGCCGAGGATGACCGCCAGCTCGCGATTCGGTGCTCCCGCGCGGTGGTCCAGCGTGGTGAGCGGCATCCCGGCCAGCTCGACCGACAGCTCCTCGAGCGCCAAGCCTCGCGTGAGCATGCGGAACTTGCCGCCGGATCCAAACCCGCTCATGACGCCGACGACGCTGCGATCGTCGGTCGCAGCGACCCGCACATCGCGCATCTCGTCGAGCTCGTTCGCGACGAAGGCCTCGTCGGCACCGTGGCGTCGCAGAATGTCGGCGATCGCGTCCGGCGCGCGTTGCAGCAGTGTCGCCGCCGGAGCGAGTGGCATGAACACCGGCAGGAACGTCTTCTGATTGACGAGAAGTGCGACGTGGGGCCGCCAGAACAGTGCGGTGGCGAACCAGTCGCCGAGCACCGTGGTGGACTCGTCGTCGACCGCCGGCGTCACCCCCGTCAACCGGTCTCGCAGCTTCTTGGTCCCACGAACGACGAGCACGGGGTGAGTCTGGCACGACCGGCACCGGCCGGTCGCCGACGGCGAGGAGCCTGCCGGGTCCGGCACCCGGGTGGTTCTCGCGGGGCGGGACCTGCGCCCTCGTACAGTCGTGGCCATGGGCGAGCAAACACGTTGGGGTGACGATCTGCACCGGCGGGTGGACGAACTGATCGACGACTACCGGAATGCGCTGCACGACTCGCTCGAGGGTCTGACCGAGGACGAGGCACGGCGTCGGCTCGTCCCATCGAAGACGACGTTGCTGGGTCTCGTGAAGCATGCGTCCTTCGTGGAGGGTGTCTGGTTCGACCAGGCGATCACCGGGCGCTCGTACGCCGAGATCGGCATCGCAGCGACCGTCGACGGCTCGTTCAACCTGCGCTCGTCCGACACGATCGCATCGGTGCAGGCGGCCTACCGCGATCGGTGGGCCGCGTCGGGGCGCAACCTCGAGGGACGTCGGCTCGACGAGGTCGTCGACGGCCGCGGCGCCCGTCCCGTGTGGGCACTCAAGCTGCAGGTCGTGCGCGAACTCGCGCAGCATGCCGGTCACGCCGACATTCTCCGCGAGCAGATCGTCGCCGACCGCTCACCTGGACGCTGACCGCGCCGACCCCGACCGCGCCGACCCGACCTGTCGATCCGATGCGTCGACGCCACTCGGGGCGGTGTCATGGGTACGCTCGGCGGCTGGTGGGTCCGCTCGTCGTCGAATTCGCAGGTGCAGCCGTCGAGGTCACCGAACACCTGACCTTCGGGCGCGCCGGCGAGCTCGAGCTCGACTCGAACCCGCACCTCCACCGATTGGTCGGCGAATTCGTCCACCGCGACGGGGGCTGGTGGATCCGCAACCGCGGGTCGCGGTTGTTCTTGTCGGTGACCGGCGACGACGGGACGCGTGTCGATCTCGCGCCGGGTGGTCAACACCTGATCGCGGTCCGCAGCGGTGTGGTGCGCGTCACCGCCGGCCAGGCCCGATACGAACTCACCTTCCGGACCGACGTGCCGGCCGCTGACACGGTCGACGTTCCCGACAGCGACGACCTGGCGACGCGCCCGTTCGAGGCCGTCCTCACCCCCCGTGAGGTCGACTTCCTCGTGACGTTCGCCCGCCCGACGCTGGAGGGCACCGGCGGACCGTTGCCGACCTACGTCGAGGTGGCCGACACGTGGGGTGTCTCGCCGAAGACCCTCGACAACACGGTCCAGTCGATCAAGCGCAAGCTGCGCAACGCCCGACTCGCACGCGACGAACCGTTGGAGACCCTCGTGCGGATCGCGATCTCGCACAGTCTGGTGAGCGCGTCCGACCTCGAGTGGTCGCAGCTGTCCGACGGCGCACCGCGGCCGGCGTCCGAGGGCCCCCGCTTCGCCGGCTGACCAGACCGGACCGGCTGACCGACCGGACCGACTAGCCGCTCGGCCGACCGGCTGGCCAGACCGGACCGACCAGCCGCTCGGCCGACCGGCTGGCCAGACCGGACCGACCAGCCGACCGTCAGGCGCAGGCGGGTCCGGCGGTCGACTGGGAGACGCGGGTGCGGTCGGCGGCGACGGTGCGGACCTCGAAGCACGCTCCGCCGGCATCGTCGTCGAGTTCCCAGACGAATTCGGGCTCGTCGGCGAAGCGGACCTCGTCCTGCCCGACGAGCGACACCTGATAGTCGACGTCGGGCTGTGGCTCGGTCCAGGTCAGCTCGTAGCGGCCCGGCGCGGTGCGGGTGACGGCGAGCTCGGTCGGAGCGACGAGCACGACGAATCGATCGTCGCCGTCGCCGTCACCGTCGGCGGTGCTCGTCGCCGACACCGTGGTCGACGGGGCCGTGTCGTCGCCGCCCGACACCCCGAGTGCGATGACGACGGCGGACACGACGATCGCGGCGACCGCGACACCGAGACCGACGAACAGGCCTCGCCGTGAGGTCGGTTCATCCGTCGGCACGGGGTCGGGATCGGCGACGCGCGGGCGACCCCGGTCGCGCACCACGGTGACACTGCTCGACTCGTCCTCGCGTGGCTCCCGGTCGGGTTCGACGATCGCGCGCTCGACCGACACCGACGCCCCACGGTGCGATGCGCCGACGCGCTCGCCGTCCGACGGGCCGGTCCGGGCCTGGATCCGTCGCAGCTCGGCAGCCAGCTCCGCGGCGCTCGCCGGCCGGTCCGCCGGCAGCTTTGCCATGCACCGTTGGAGGAGGCGGTCGAGCGCAGGCGGCGCGTCGGGGAGGCCGAGCGACGGAGGCGGCGCCGTGATGATCTTGTGGATCGTGGCCCGCGTCTTGTCGGCCGGATCGCCCGTGTGCGGGAACGGCACCTCGCCGGTCGCGAGTTGGAACAGCGTCGCGCCGAGCGCGTAGATGTCCCCGGGCGCACCAGCGCCGCCTTCCTCGAACACCTCGGGCGCGGCGTAGTTGATGCTGAACCCGGCGCCCCCCGTCGTCGTGCGCTCGTTCTCGATCGACGAGATGCCGAAGTCGCCGATGGCCGGCTGGCCGTGTGACGACACGAAGACGTTGTGGGGCTTGATGTCGCGGTGGACGATGCCGCGCTCATGCACGGCGGCGAGTGCGTCGGCGACCTTGGCCCCGACGTCGACCACCTCCGCGATGTCGAGTCGGCCGACGCCCCGGTACGTACCGGCGTAGAGCTCCATCACGATGCACGGGTGACCGTCGGACGTGAGCGCCGACGCGAACACCGTGACGATGCTGGGGTGGGTCGACAACTGACCCATCACGCGACACTCGCGTTCGAACGTCCGCCGTTGCCGCTCGTCTTCGAAGGTGGCGTTCAGCACCTTGATGGCGACCGGGCGTTCGAGCCCGTGCTGGTTCGCGCGGAACACCCGGCTGAAACCGCCGCTGCCGATCTGTTCTTCGACCGTGAAACCATCCACGGTCGGGAGTCGGTTGCTGGGTGAACTGGGCATCTTGGAGGTGGTGTGGGCACGTTCGAGTGACACGATTCACCCGAACGGAGTGCTGGTCAGGCGCCAAATGCTAGGGATCAGGCCCCATTCACGGCGCGTCCGATGCAACGTACCTTACGACCCGTAACCTCGGGCACGACCCGGGGCGGCACGCGGACATGAGCATGACCAGATCGAGCAGAACATCGGTACGAACGTGGCGAGCGGTCGCCGCCACGATGCTGACCACCGGCATCGTCGTGGTCGTTGCCGCCGCCGCGCTGCTCGCCGACGGTCGAGTCGGCTCCGAGTCGGTGTCGAACGACGGTGGCGCTTGGCTGCTGAACCGCGGTGAGGGCGTGATCGGTCACGTCAACCGTGTGGTGGGCGAAGTGGACACGACCGTCGGTCCGTTCAGCGGCAACTTCGACGTCGCGCAGGCCCGCGACGTCGTGGTGGTCCACGACCGGGGCGCCGGCCGTGTCGCCGTGATCGACACCACGCAGGCGGCGATCGGCGCGGTCGTCCCGGTGCCGGCCACGATCGAGATCGCCGCCGCGCCCGGTGCGGTCGTCCTCCACGACACCGCAACCGGCGACGTGTGGCGGTTCACCAGGGAGGAGTTCGGCGCCGTCGAGGCGCTGGACGACGAGTCCCCGCTGGTGCAGGCGGGTGGACCGTCCGTGACGGCGGTCGGCCGCGACGGAGATGTCGTCGTCGCCGACGCGACCGCATCCACCGTCTGGGTCGCGCCGCCCGGTGCCGCCGCCGAAGCGTTCGAACTCGCCGCCGTCGAGTCGGCGTCGCCCGTCGCGGTGACCGCCGCGACGTTCGTCGGAGACACCGCCGTCGTCGCGGTCGGCGACGAACTGGTGACCGTCGCCGACGGAGTGACGTCGCGATTCGAGCTCGACGACGAGATCGCGGTGTGGCAGCAGCCATCGCACGAAGGCGCAGCGGCCGAAGGCGATGCGGTGGTCGGGATCACGACGTCGGGCGAGGTGGTCGCGCTCGACCTCGAATCCGGAGCCGAGCTGTCGCGGACACCCATCGAGGGTGACGACCCGCTGGCGCCGATCGTGCACGACGGATGCGTCTGGACCGTGACGATGACCCCGTCTCCGGTCTTCCACCACTGCGGTGTCGCCTCACCGTTGCCGACTGCGAGCACGTCGTTGGCGCTGGTGTTGGTGAACGGATGGGTCTGGGTGAACGACGTCGACCAAGGCGGGATCTGGGTCGTCGACGAGGACGAACTCGAGGTTCAGGAGATCAGCGACTGGACCGCGGCGCTCGACCTGGTCGACTCGACGGACGAGATCGACGACACCGGTGGCGGCGACGAGGAACTGATCGAGGATTCGAGTGCCGACGACCTCACCGACGAGGTCGACGAACTCGACGAGGACGACCGCAACACCCCACCGGTCGCCGAGGACGACGACGCCCAGACACGCCGTGGCCGCCCGATCGTCGTGCGGGTGCTCGACAACGACACCGACGAGGACAACGATCCGCTGGCGGTCGAGTCGCTGAGCGACGTCGACGTTTCGGGCGCGACGGCGTCCGGCGCGCTCGTCTCGATCACCGCCGACGGTTCGGCCGTCCAGGTGACGCCGCCGGAGGACTTCCTCGGCGAGATCAGCTTCGGGTACACGGTGCACGACGGGCGGCAGGGCCGCGACGACGCCGTCGTGCGCTTGACGGTCGTCGAGCCGGACGAGACGACGAACCGCCCGCCCGTGCCCGAGGACGACAACGCGACCGTGCGTGCCGGCAAGAGCGTCGCCCTCAACGTGCTCACCAATGACACCGACCCCGACGGCGACATCCTCGTGCTGTTGTCGGTCGAGGGCGCCGACGGCGCCGTCACCTACGCACCCGACGGTGAGATGGCGTACGCACCCGACGTCACCTCGGAGGCCGGCACGATCGAGCTCGCGTACGTGGTCGCCGACGACTACGGAGCGGAGGCGACCGGCACCGTGCGTATCCGCGTCCGCAGCGCGGACTCGAACCAGCCGCCGCAGGCCCGCAACGACGTCGGGACGACGTCGGTCGGCCGACCGGTCATCGTCGACGTGCTCGCCAACGACATGGATCCCGACGGCGATCCGCTCTCGGTCCAGAGCCTGGCGTCGCTCGATGATGCCGTCACCTCGGCACAGCTGACCTCCGACGGCCGCTTCCTGTTCCGGCCCGAGACCGCCGGCACCTTCCGCTTCGTCTACACCGTCAGCGACGGACCCGAGATCGATCAGGCCCAGATCCGGGTCGACGTCGACGACGTCGAGGAGAACCGACCCCCGATCACCCAGCTCGACGAGGTCGCACTCGCGATCGGCGAGAGCCGCCTCGTCCGGGTGCTCGACAACGACGGCGACCCCGATGGTGACATCGTCGGCATCGTCGACTGGATCGGCGCACCCGGGCTCGAGATCACCGAGGTGCCCGGCGTCGGCTTCAACGTGATGGCGACACCGTCCGCCGATTCGCGCACCGCGTTCAGGTACTGGATCTCCGACGGACGGTCCGACGCCGTGCGCGGCGACGTGATCGTCTCGGCGCTCGAACGCGAACCGGTCGACTATCCGCCGATCGCCGTCGCCGACACCGTCGACGTGCGCGCCGGGCGTACGTCCGAGCTGCGGGTGTTGCGCAACGACCACGACCCGGAAGGCAAGTTCCTCCGCCTCGCCGATCCGCTCGCCGACCTGCCGGAAGGTCTGTTGCGCATGACGCCCGACCGACAGCACCTGTTGCTGACGGTCGACGCCGACCGACGCTTCGGCTTCCAGTTCACGTACGACATCGAGGATCCCGCCGGCAACCGGTCGTCCGCGGTCGTCGACGTCCGCGTCGTCGACCCGAACCAACCGAACCGCGCGCCGGTCGCCGGCCCCGACGTCGCCCGCACGCCGTCGGAGACCCCGATCGTGATCGACGTCGAGGCGAACGACTACGACCCCGACGGTGACCCGATCACCGTGGAATCGATCGCCGAGCAGCCCGAACACGGCACGGTCGTCCTCCGCGACGACGGCACCGTCGAGTACACGCCGGCGGCCGGGTTCTCGGGCACCGACTCGTTCGTCTACACCCTCGTCGACGGCTACCACGCTCCCGCCGGTTCGACACTGCCCGACGACCAGCGCGGACCGGCACGCGACCTCGGGCAGGTCTACATCGGCGTGATGCCGAGCGAGGCCGCGAACCGGCCGCCCGTCGCGGTCGACGACATCGGCTTCCCAGCGGTGCAGATCGGCTCCGACCCGATCGTGCTCGACGTCCTGGCGAACGACTCCGACCCCGACGACGATTCGCTCCGCGTCACCGAGGTGACCACACCGGGGGCCGGTTCGGCACGCGTCGGAGCCAACGAACGCTTCGTCGAGTTCACCCCGCCGGCCGACGGCGAGCCACGTCAGCTGGCGTTCGGCTACTCGATCGCAGACGGACGAGGCGGCACGGCGTCGGCGCAGGTGATCCTCGAACTGGTCGCCGAGCCCGAACCGGTGCCGCCGATCGCGGTCGACGACACCGTCGGACCGATCCGCGCCCGCACCGAGATCGAGTTCGATCCCCGGACCAACGACCTCGATCCCGACGGTGAGCGCGACGAGTTGGAGATCGTCGCCGACAGCCCCGAGATGAGCGTGCTGCCGGACGGCACCGTGGTGCTGACGGCCCCGCCGGAAACGTCCGAGATCCCGTACCGGGTGCGCGACGCCGACGGCCTGACGTCCGAGCCGGCGTTCGTCACGGTGCTGGTCGCCGAGAACGAGGCACCGATCGTGTCCCCGATCAACGTCGAGACCCCGTTCAACGAGCCCGTAGTGATCGACGTCCACGACGCCGTCGTCGACCCCGACAGCGACCCGCTGGTGATCACCGTCGGTTCGCAGCGCACCGGCGGGTCGGGCGCCGTGGTCGGCCAACCCGGCGACTCGTTCCTGCAGGTCGCGTTCACGCCCGACACCGACTTCGACGGCACGGCGTCGTTCGACTTCACCGTCGACGACCGCATGGGCCACACCGTCGCCGGCAAGGCGACGATCGAAGTGCTGCCGCCCGACAACCGTCCGCCCGAAGCCGCGCCGATCGCGATCGACGCCACCGCCGGCGTCCCCGCCCCCGTGCGGCTCCCGGCCGGCGTCACCGATCCCGACGGTCCCGACGGCCACGAGTTCCGCATCGGCGAGCCGAGCAACGGTGCGGTCACCCTCGACGGTCCGTCGGCGGACGGCACGGTGACGATCCGTTCCGCCGTCGACGCCGGTGAGGCCACGATCACGTTCGACTACACGGTGACCGACGACGACTACACGGCGACGTCGACCGTCACCGTCGATCTGTCCGTCGCCGACTTCCCCGCCCCGACCCTGACCGACGACGCCGCACGCGTCCTCCAAGGGGAGCCGACGCCGCCGATCGACCTGCTCGCCAACGACGTCGACAACAGCCCGGCCGATCTGCGCGGCAGCGGGCTGACGGTCACCTCGGTCGGTGTCACCGACGCCGGTCAGGTCGAACAGCGCGGCAACTCGGTCGTGTTCACGCCGAACCCCGACTTCTTCGGCGAAGCCTCCTTCACATACACGGTCCAGGACGGGCGTCGCTCGGCCGAGCGCGAGTCGACCGGTCTGGTCACCGTGCAGGTCGTCGGTCGCCCGGCGCAGCCGCAACCGCCCGTCGTCGACACCGTCGGCA
>NZZV01000052.1 GCA_002698945.1 Acidimicrobiaceae bacterium | reverse complement strand
GGGCAACCAGCCACCAACACCACCAACCCAAGACCCCGACCGACGACCCGATCAACCAACAACGAACCCACCACAACCCACCACTGCAATATCCGGGTCTGACATCAACCGACGGCTTCGCTACCGAGGTGGTCGACCAGGGTGCGTTCGGCGCGGCTGAGATGGATGTGTAGCAGTTCGAGCGCGGTCTCGGTGTCGCGTCGCCGGCACGCATCGAGCAGACGTTCGTGTTCGTCGTCGGAGTCGCCGGAGCCGCCGAGGTCGTCCGTGTACAGCACGACGTACGGCGCGACGGCGGCGTGCAGGATCTCGACCATCGCCAGGCCGCGGCGCCAGTCGGCCGCTCGGTACAGGGCACGATGGAATCTCCAGTTGGTCTCGGCGGTGCCCGTGTCGTCGGCGAGGGCCTGTTCGGCCTCGGCGAGGTCGACGAGCGACAGCCGGTCGACGGCGCGTTCGAGGAGCGACGGCTCGATGGCCCGCCGGAGCGCGAAGTTCTCGACCGCGTCTGCGACCGTGAGGTGTGGCACGAAGGCACCACGGTTGGTCTCGAAGCGGAGGAGGCCGAGGGCGGCGAGTCGTTGGAGGGCCTCTCGAACCGGGATCTTGCTGACGCCGATCCGGTCGGCGACCTCGTCCTGGCCGAGGCGGCTGCCGGGGGCGAGTTCGCCCCGCAGCAGTTCACCCATCAGTTCCATCTGCACCCGGTCGACGGTTGACATGGGCATAATCGTATACGATTATGAGATCTCATGCCAGCGGCATCTTTCCGCCGCACCCACCGATCCGGAGACATTCACATGAGCCTCGACGACTTCCGCCGCGAACCACTGCTGTTCGGCCCCTCACCCGTCCACCCGCTGCCTCGCCTGTCGGAGGCACTCGGCGGGCAGGTCGAGATCTGGGCCAAGCGCGAAGACTGCAACTCCGGCATCGCCTTCGGCGGCAACAAGGTCCGCAAGCTCGAATACCTCGTGGCCGAGGCGATCGACACCGGATGCGACACCCTCGTGTCGATCGGCGGCATCCAGTCGAACCACACCCGCCAGGTGACGGGCGTCGCGTGCAAGCTCGGCCTGCAGGCCGTGACCGTGCAGGAAGGGTGGGTGGACTACAACGACATGTGCTACGACCGGGTCGGCAACATCCAACTCACGAGGATCATGGGCGGCGATCCCCGCATCGATCCGGCCGGGTTCGACATCGGCTACCGCGACTCGTGGACCAGGGCGCTCGAGTCCGTCCGCGAGAGCGGCAGCACCCCGTACGCGATTCCGGCCGGTGCGTCCGACCATCCGCTGGGCGGGCTCGGGTTCGCCAACTGGGCGCGCGAGGTCGCCGCGCAGGAGGCCGAACTCGACACCTTCTTCGACACGGTGGTCGTGTGCACGGTCACCGGCTCGACCCACGCCGGCATGATCGCCGGCTTCGCGCTCGAGGACCGCGACGACCGCCGCGTGATCGGCATCGACGCGTCGGGCACCCTCGATCGGACCATCGAGCAGGTCACTCGCATCGCCACCCAGACCGCTGACAAGATCGGCGTCGGCCGGCCGCTGCGCGACGAGGAGATCACGGTGGTCGCGGGCTACGAGGGACCGGCGTACGGCGTACCCGACCGTGGCACGGTCGAGGCGATCCAACTCGTCGCCCGCACCGAAGGCGTGCTCACCGACCCGGTGTACGAGGGGAAGTCGATGGCCGGGTTGATCGGCATGATCCGGTCCGATGAGATCGCCCCGGGATCCCGGGTGCTCTACGCCCACCTCGGCGGTCAGCCGGCGCTACCCGCCTACGCCGGCTTCCCGGGCCTCGGCGCACCCGAACGCGAACTCACGCACTGAACTCGCGCTGAACTCCCGCCGACCCATCCGGCCCGCACCGGGCTCCGAACCACAGGTATGACCAGCGACGTGGGCCGTCACCCGTTCGGGCGAGACACCGGCGGCGCCACCGCGCGTGCGACGATGGACGACGTGGCCCGCCTGCGCATCCTCCGATCCGCCGAGCCGGCCGACCCCCGAACCCAGGCCGTCGAGGCGCTCCACGCCGCCGGCCGCGGCGACGAACAGGCCTTCGCCCGCTTCTACGACCTCGTCGCACCGACCGTGTTCGGCACAGTGCTGCGTGTCGTGCGCAATCGTTCGTTCGCCGAGGAGATCACCCAGGAGGTCTTCGTCGAACTGTGGCGCCTTGCGCCCCGCTACGACAGCGAACGCGGGTCGCCCACGACGTGGGCGGCGACGATCGCCCACCGCCGTGCGGTCGACCGCGTGCGGTCGGAGGAATCGGCCCGAGCGCGCGACGACCGGCACGCCCGTGACGTCCCGGCCGAGCGCGACGAGGTGGCGGAGGCCGTCACCGAGCACGCCGCCGCCGAGTACGACCGGGCGCGGGTGGCCAAGGCCCTCGAGCAACTGACCGACGTGCAGCGCGAGGCGGTCACGCTCGCGTACTACGGCGGCCACACCTACCGTGAGGTGGCGAGCCTGCTCGACACACCCGAAGGCACGGTCAAGACACGTATCCGAGACGGACTGATCAAGCTCCGTGACTACCTGGAGGTGCCGGCGTGAGCGACGACGTCCACCATCTCGCCGCCGCGTACACACTCGACGCGCTCGACCCCGACGAGCGCGCGATGTTCGAGGCGCATCTCGACGACTGCGAGCGCTGCCGCGTCGAGGTCGCCGAGTTCGGCGAGGTCGCCGGATCCCTCGCCGGGGCGGCCGCGACCACGCCCCCACCGGCGATGCGCGACCGCGTCCTCGCCGAGATCGCCGAGACCCGCCAGGACCGCCCGACGGTCCGCCACCTGGCCGAGACCCGGCGACGTCCGCGTTCGGCGATGCTCCTCGCAACCGCCGCCGCGATCGTCGGCCTGATCGCCGGTGCCGCGATCGCCCTCGTCGCGTTCGACCGCACGTCCGACAGCGAGGTCGTTCTGAGCGCGCCGGATGCGATCACGATGCCGCTCGACGGTGCCGAGGGATCGGTGCGGGTGGTGTGGTCGAGCGAGCTCGGTCGAGCCGTCGTGCTCGGCGACGGGTTGCCCGACCCCGGCGCCGACCGGGTGTACGAACTGTGGTCGATCGGCGACGATGGCCCGGTGCCCGCCGGACTGTTCTCCCCCGACGACGGCCGGGTCCAGACGGTCTTCGACCTCGATCCGAACGCGACCACGCCCGCCGCGTGGGGCATCACCAACGAACCGGACGGTGGCTCCCCCGCCCCCACCGGCGACATCCTCTACTTCGCCGAAGTCTGACGCCTGCCTTTTCTGGTGGTCGTCTGTCGGATGGGGTCAGACCTCATCCGACCGTCCGAATACTCCGCTGGACTGTGTCCTGGTCGGATGAGGTCTGACCCCATCCGACCGGGGGTTCGACGGCGGGCTCGGGTTGAGGACAGTCCGGATCGGGAACGGTCGGACAATGTTCGACAGTCTCCCCGTCGCCGTCCTCGTGCTGATCGTGGGCGGCCTCGTCCTGCTCACGGCGGGGGTGAAGTTCACCAAGATCGTCGACGAACTCGCCGACCGCACCCACCTCGGCGAGGCACTGGCGGGTGCCGTGCTACTCGGGGCAGCAACGTCGATGCCGGGCTTGATCACCACGATCACCGGCGCCGCCGAGGGCGATGCCGGGTTCGCGCTGAGCAACGCACTCGGCGGGATCGCCGCCCAGACGACGTTCCTCGTCCTGGCCGACCTGATCTATCGACGCACCAACCTCGAGCACGCGGCGGCGTCGCTGCCGAACATCCTGCAGGCCGCGATCCTGATCGCGCTGGTGGGCGTCGTGCTCCTGGCGACGGTCGGGCCGGACGTCGAGATCGCCGGCATCAGCCCGGCGACACCGGCGCTCGTGGTCGTCTACGTCTACGGACTCGGCCTCGTGCGACGGGCACGTTCGTCGCCGATGTGGAATCCGGAGGACACCGCCGAGACCGTCGAGGACGACCCCGACCCGACGGCGGGCGAACGCTCGTTGTCGTCGTTGTGGACCTGGTTCGCCATGTTGGCGGGTGTGGTCGCCGTGGTGGGGTACTCGATCGGCCAGAGCGGCCTGACGATCGCACGAGAGAGCGGCCTGTCGGGCTCGGTCGTCGGTGCCCTGTTCACCAGCGTCGTCACCAGCCTGCCCGAGCTCGTCGTCGTGTTGACGGCGGTGCGGATCGGCGCCCTCACGCTCGGCGTGTCGAACATCGTCGGTGGCAACACGTTCGACGTGCTGTTCGTCGCCGCCGCCGACCTCGCCTTCCGCGGCGGCTCGGTGTACCACGCCGCCGACCAGCAGGCGCTGTTCGTGATGGCGCTGACCGTCGTCCTGACAGCGATGTTGATCGCCGGACTGCTCACCCGCGAAAAGCGCGGCATCGGCTTCGAGGGAGTCGCCATCCTCGGCACCTACGGGATCGGTATCGCTGCTCTGGTGACGATGTAGGAGCCCCTGTTGCATTCACCCCATCCGATCCATACAGTTCCGCGCACTGAAGGGGAGTATCCCTCGAGGCCGATCGTCAGGACGTCCGAAACGGGCCGGTCCGGCCAGCCCAACGGGGCGGAGAGACCTTCAGCGCACGCGACCGACGTACGCTGAGAGGACCCCATGACCCACGACTCCGACACGACGAACCCGTCGACATCCGGCGCGCCTACTCCCGACGAGCGGTCCGACGAGGTCGTGCCGTGGCACCGGTTCACCACCGACGAGACGCTCAGCCGGCTCGATAGCAGCCGCGACGGACTCGCGTCCGTCGAGGCCGAGCGACGCCTCGACGAATACGGACGCAACGAGCTCGAAGAGAAGGGCGGCAAGTCGCCGTGGCGGATCGTGTGGGAGCAGCTGTCCGCCGTGATGGTACTGATCCTGATCGGTGCCGCCCTGCTCTCGCTGCTCCTCGGGAAGTACCTCGAGGCCGGAGCGATCGGTGCGATCGTCGTGCTGTTCGCCGCACTCGGATTCATCCAGGAGTACCGCGCCGAGCAGGCGATCGCCGCCCTCCGGCGGATGACGGTGCCGATCGTGCGGGTGATCCGCGACGGCAAGCAGAGCGAGGTGCCATCGCTCGACCTCGTGCCCGGTGACGTGGTCGCGCTCGAGGCCGGCAGCGTCGTGCCCGCCGACCTGCGTCTGCTCGACACCGCCAACCTCCGCGTGCAGGAGGCGGCGCTGACGGGTGAGTCGGAGGCGGTCGACAAGCAGTCCGATCCGGCCGATCGTGACGATCTGCCGCTCGGCGATCGTCGGTCGATGGCGTACTCGGGCACCCAGGTCACCTACGGCCGTGGCACCGGCGTCGTCGTGGCGACGGGCATGCGGACCGAGCTCGGCAAGATCGCCACCCTGCTGCAGGACGTGACGGCCGAGCGGACACCGCTGCAAGATCGTCTCGATCGGGTCGGCAAGCAGCTGGCGCTCGCCGGCCTCGTCGTCGCGGGTCTCGTCGTGGCGATGGGTGCCGCCGGTGGTGAGTCGGCGACCGATCTCGTGCTCACCGCGATCAGCGTCGCCGTCGCGGTCATCCCCGAAGGTCTCCCGGCGGTGGTCACCTTCACGCTCGCGGTCGGCGCCCAGCGGATGCTGAAGCGCGAGGCGCTGATCCGCAAGCTGCCGGCGGTGGAGACCCTCGGGTCGGTCACGATCATCTGTTCCGACAAGACCGGCACCCTCACCCAGAACCGGATGACGGTCACGATGGTCGACGTCGCCGGTCACCGCACCGCACTCTCGGATCTGGAGTCCGAGCTCGACGAGCATCCGGCTGCGGCCTCGGTCGTCATCACGCTCGTCGCCGGCTCGCTCTGCAACGACACCTCGATCGACACCGAACACGACGGCAGCGACGGCGAAGTGGGCGACGCCCCGCGTCTGCTCGGGGATCCGACCGAGACCGCGATCGTCGACGCCGCCGAGCGGTTGGGCATCGACATTGTCGACCTGCGCGAGCGCCTGCCGCGTCGGGCGGAGCACCCGTTCGACTCGGAGCGCAAGCGGATGAGCACGGTGCACGACTCGCTGTCGGGCTCGTTCAACGAGCTGGCGGCGCTGCCGCAGGACGCCCCGCTGGCGTTCGTGAAGGGCTCCGTCGACGGGCTGCTCGACCGGTGTGCGCACGCGTTCGACGACGGTCGCCTGATCGATCTCGACGGCCCGACGCGCGAGCGGATCGAGGAAGCCAACGCTGCGCTGGCGACCGACGGCATGCGGGTGCTCGGCGTCGCATACCACCGGCTCGACGAGACGGTCGGCGTGACGGACGGCGTCGACGCAATCGAGCGCGACCTCGTGTTCGTCGGGTTGGTCGGCATGATCGACCCGCCCCGTGACGAGGTGCGCGCCGCGGTCTCCACGTGTCGAGCGGCCGGCATCCGTCCGATCATGATCACCGGTGACCATCCGCTGACGGCGCTGGCGATCGCCCGCGAACTGGGCATCAGCGACGGGGCGAAGGCCATCACCGGCGCCGAACTCGATCACTTGTCCGACGAGGAGCTGGCGCAGGCAGTCGTCGACGTCGACGTGTTCGCACGGGTGTCGCCCGAGCACAAGCTGCGCATCGTGCAGCAGCTCCAGTCCCAGGGCCACGTCGTCGCGATGACGGGCGACGGCGTCAACGACGCTCCAGCGCTGAAGCGCGCCGACATCGGCGTCGCGATGGGCATCACGGGCACCGACGTCTCGAAGGAGGCGTCGGAGATGGTGCTGCGCGACGACAACTTCGCGACGATCGTCGCCGCGGTCGAGGAAGGGCGGGTGATCTACGACAACCTCCGTCGATTCGTGAGCTTCGCCGTTGCCGGCAACCTCGGCAAGATCATCGTGATGCTCGGTTGGCCGATCCCGTACCTGCTGGCGGGCGGCGAGATGGACGACACGATTGCGCTGCTGCCCTTGCAGCTGCTGTGGCTCAACCTGATGACCGACGGCCTGCTCGGATTCGCGATGGGCGTCGAACCGGCCGAGCCGGGCGTGATGCAACGGCCGCCGCACAAGCCGGGGCAGAGTCTGTGGTCGGGTGGTGCCGGACTCCGCACGGTGTGGATCGGGACCGTGATCGGTGCCGCAGCGCTCGCGGTCGGGTTCGCGTACTACGAGGCCGATCGACCGGAGTGGCAGACGATGATGTTCACCAGCCTCGCCTTCCTCCAGGTGTTCCAGGCGATCGGGACCCGTTCGGAGACCGAGTCGGTGTTCACGATCGGGCTGTTCACGAACCGGGTGATGGTCGGCATCGTCACCCTCGTGGTGGGGCTGCAGCTCGCTGCGCTCTACACGCCGCTCAGCAGGTTCCTCGATCTCGAGTCGTTGGGTGCCGCCGACCTCGCACTGAGCATCGGCCTCGGTGTCGCCCTCCTCGCCACCATGGAAACCGTCAAGGCGATCGGCCGGGCTCGTCGTCGAACGACCCCGGCGGCCTGATCAGCCGGCGCGGAGACGCTTCAGTTCGTCGCGGTCGCGGAGTCGATTGCGACGGCGACGTCGCCACACCAGCCCGACCGCTTCGGTGACGACGACGGTCGCGCCGATCGCAATGAGGAGCAGCAGGACGAGCGGCAGCGTGCCGTCCATCCACAGGAAGTTGATCTCGACCTCCTGGGTGTTCTGGACGGCGGCGATCACGGCCAGCGCCACGATCACCACGACCGCCCCGCCGGCCCACATCACCCCGGTGCCGCGAGAGTCGCGCACTGGCTCGTTCCGCGATTCGTCGCGCCCGATGTCGTCGGTCTGCATGTCGTCAGCCTTCCGCATACCGACCCGTACCCGAAGGTGGGCAGGAGGACACCTACCAGAAGGGGTCAGGCACCTTCTGGCGAGCGACCTGTCTGTTCGCCTGACGCTATGACCAGAAGGTGCCTGACCCCTTCTGGTCAGCGCAGGGCGCGGGCGATCTCGCCCCAGCGGGCGATCGCGGACGGGTCGCGCGCGATCGACTCGGCGGCGAGATACGGGACGACCCTGGACGCGACGCCCTCGTACCGCTCGCGCAGCCGGTCGGCCATCTCGTCCCACGGCGCGGCGATCGCGAAGTGGTCGAGCACCTCGTCGGTGACGAGCGCGGCGAGGGCAGCCATGTCGCCGGCGCGCATGGCGGCCGTGAGTTGCGGCGTGAGGTCGGTGAAGCCGAGATCGTCGAACTGGTAGGCGTAGTTCGGGGTCGAGCCGTAGAACGCGATCTGGGTGCGTGCCCGTTCGAGCAGTGGCGCCCGCTCCTCCGGCGTGTCGCCCGGGACGGCGAAGACCGGCACGATCAACGCCAGGTCGTCGAGGGTTCTGCCCGACGACTCGGCTCCCGCCGACACGGCCGGGAGCAGTCGCTCGCGCAGGTAGTGCGCCGAGTGGAGCGGATGGACGTGCACACCGTCGGCCACCTCGCCGGCGACGCGGCACATGACCGGCCCGACGGCGGAGATGTCGACCGGAACGTGGCCGTACTCGTGCTGCGGCGGCGACCAGGCGGTGGGCAGCAGACTCAGGGAGTAGAACTCGCCCTCGTGCGAGAGGCGCTCCTCGCGCCGGAACGCTCGCAGACTAGCCTTCACGGCGAGCACGTAGTCGCGCATCCGCGCCGCCGGCCGGTCGAAGTCGCCGGCGTAGCGCCGCTCGACGTGAGCCTTCACCTGGCTGCCGAGCCCGAGGCGGAAGCGGCCGCCGGTGTTGCCGGCGATCTCCCAGGCGTATTGGGCGGCGATCATCGGGCTGCGCGGGAACGCAACGGCGATACCGGTGCAGAACGTCAGGGTCGGTGCCGCCTCGGCCGCCATCGCGATCGAGATCCACGGGGTCTGGGACGACTCGGTGAACAGCATCCCCGAGAAGCCGGCCGCCTCGAGTCGTCGGGCGAGGTCGGCCATCTCGCTCCACGAGGCGACACCGGTCATGAGGTCGAGTTCCACGCCCCCAACCTACGACGGCCCCACCAGTCGGATGAGGTCAGACCCCAACCGACCCCCAGCGGCCTCGGAGTACGCAGACCGTGTCGGTTGGGGTCTGACCTCATCCGACACGACCAGCGGCGCGTCAGACGACGGAGAGTCCGACGTCGATGTTGTTGCGGGTGGCGTTGGAGTATGGGCACACCTGGTGCGCCTGCTCGACGACCTCACGGGCCTGCTCGGGCGTGGCGTGGGGGAGGCTGACGTCGAGTTCGACGCCGATGCCGAAGCCCCCGGCGTCGGTCTGGCCGAGGTGCACGGTCGCCGACACGGCGGAGTCGGCGGTGTTGACGCCGGCGCTCTGGGCGACGAGGCGCAGTGCCGAGTGGAAACACGCGGCGTAGCCGGCGGCGAAGAGCTGTTCGGGGTTGGTCGCCCCGCCGTTGCCGCCGAGCTCTACGGGGGTGCGGACGTCGAGGTCGATGATGCCGTCGTCGGAGCTGACGTGGCCGTTGCGGCCGTCGCCGGTGGCGTGGGCGGTCGTGGAGTACAGATTCTTCATGGGGGTGATTGTATTGTGCGCGATTGAATTGTGCACTACTCATCTTCGGGTAGGCTGACGGTATGGCGAGACACGCCCAACTCGAACTCGATCTGCAGCTCTGCTTCCCCCTCTACGCCGCATCCCGGGCGCTGACCAAGGCGTATCAGCCGCTGCTCGATCCGTTCGACCTCACCTATCCGCAGTACCTGACGATGCTCGCCCTGTGGTCGAGTCCCGACGATCAGACCGTCGGCGCACTCGGCGATCGACTCCGTCTCGACTCCGGCACATTGACGCCGCTCCTCAAGCGCCTCGAGACGCGTGGGCTGGTGCGCCGGCACCGCGATCCGGCCGACGAGCGGCGCGTCCTCGTCACGGTGACAGAAGCTGGCGACGCCCTGCAGGACGATCTCGCTCACGTGCCAGGGGCGCTCGTCGACCGGATCGGGATGACGCTCGACGACGGGATCGCACTCCGGCGCCTGCTCGACAAGCTGCTCGCCTCGCTCGACGACGGCGACGGGCTCGCGGTCGGCGCGGCGTCGTGACCGCCACGACACGTTCGGGCGCCGTTCAGTCGACCGGCCGGTCGGTGGCGCGTTGGTTGCTCGGCGGCGGCCTCGTCTTCGCCGGTATCGGCCACCTCACCCACCAGCGCGAGGAGTTCCAGGCCCAGGTGCCCGACTGGTTCCCCGTCGACGCCGATCTCGTCGTGGTGCTGTCGGGCGTCGTCGAGATCACGCTCGGCCTGGCCCTGATCTTCGTGAGCCGGTACCGGGCAGCGGTCGGGTGGGTCGCCGCGGCGTTCTTCGTGGTGATCTTCCCGGGCAACATCGCCCAGTGGGTCGAGGGCACCGACGCGTTCGGGCTCGACACCGACACGAAGCGGTTCGTCCGCCTGTTCTTCCAGCCGGTGCTGGTGGCGTGGGCGCTCTGGTCGACCGGCGCCTGGCGCGTCTGGCGCCGCGGCGGCTGGCCCGCCGTCACCGGACACACAGGCGATTAAATCCACCAGGCGTCCACCACCGGACACACAGGCGATTAAATCCACCAGGCGTCCACCCCCGGACACACAGGCGATTAAATCCACCAGGCGTCCACCACCGGACACACAGGCGATTAAATCCACCAGGCGTCCGGGGATGCTTGGCGGTTGACTACATACCAACCGGTTGGTATGTTCGCGGTCATGTCCGAGACTGCTGACCGATTCCGCCGCGTCGGAGCCGGCTTCACCGAGACCATCGCCGCAGTCGGCGACGAGGCGTGGTCGAACCCATCCCCCTGCGACGGCTGGACCGCCCGAGACGTCGTCGGTCATCTGGTCGACTGGATTCCCGGCCCCGGTGTCCTCCTCGGCGTCTACGACATCGACGCCGGCCCGATCGCACCGGTCGACGACGATCCGATCGGAGCGTGGACGGCCGTGCGCGATGCCGTGCAGGCAGGGCTCGACGACCCGGAGACCGCCCAACGGGTCGAGGATTGTGGCCCGTTGGGCCCGCAATCGTTCGAGTCGGCCGTGAACGCCATCTGCATCGGCGACGTCCTCATCCACACCTGGGACCTCGCACGCGCCGCCGGCCTGCCCGTCGAACTCGACGCCGACGAGGTCGCTCGCCAACTGACCGGCGTGACCATGATCCCACCCGAGATCGACGCCGCGATGCGCGCCAGCGGCCACTTCGGACCGCGCATCGGCGTTCCCGACGACGCCGATCCGACGACGAGGCTGCTGGCGTTCTACGGCCGCGCCGAAGTGAGCCCGTCATGACGACGCACACTCCGGCCCTGCCACCCGTCGCCGATGCCGAAGCATGGTCGCGCCGACTCGAGGAACTACGCGCGCGAGAGAAGTCCGCCACCCGCGAACTCGACGACATCGCCGCGGCCCGCCGGCGCTTACCAATGGTGCAGATCGACGACTACACACTCGTCGGCGCGAACGGCCCGGTCCGGCTCGCGGACGTGTTCGACGGGAAGCGTCAGCTCATCACCTACCACCACATGTGGAATCCCGGAGCGGAGTGGCAGTGCCCCGGGTGCACCGGGTTCACGAGCCAGTTCACTCGGCTCGAGTTCCTCGAACCCCACGACGCGCGATTCGTCATCGTCACCCCGGGCACGATCGAGGAGGCCCTCGCGTACAAGCAGCGGGTCGGCAACCAGATGGAGTGGTACTCGTCGTCAGAGAGCTCGTTCGCCGCCGACATGGGCGCGCCGCTCGGGGGCGGCTTCCAGGTCAACGTCTTCCTGCGCGACGGTGACACCGTGTACCGCACCTACAGCACGCAGGGTCGCGGCACCGAGCAACTCGGCCACACGTTCGGTCTGCTCGATCTCCTCCCCTACGGACGGCAAGAGGACTGGCAGGACTCCCCCGAAGGATGGCCGCAGTCGCCGACCTACAGCCGTTGGCCGACGTCTGACGCCTTCGCCCGGTACGCAACACCGTGAGCGAGCACGAGCGCGGCACCGCCAGGGCCAAGCTCCTCGATGCCGCCATCGACGTCATCCGACGCCAGGGGTACCACGCCACGTCCGTCGACGACCTGTGTCGAGCGGCGGGCGTCACCAAAGGAGCGTTCTTCCACCACTTCGCATCGAAGCGCGAACTCGCGGTCGCGGCAGCGGATCACTGGAGCCGCACCACCGGCAACCTGTTCGAGCGCGCCACCTACCACGACGCCCCGACACCCACCGAGCGGGTGCTCGGCTACCTCGATCTGCGCTCCGACCTGATCTCGGGTCCGGCGGAGTCGTTCACGTGTCTGGTCGGCACGATGGCCCAGGAGACCTTTGCCAGCGAACCGGAGATCCGAGACGCGTGCGCCGACAGCATCCTGGGTCACGCGTCGACCCTCGAAGCCGACCTCGACGCGGCGCTCTCACCCGAGGCCGTCGCCGACGGCGTCACCGCCGCCGACCTGGCCCGCCACATGCAAGCGGTGATCCAGGGAGCCTTCATCCTGGCCAAGGCAACACACGATCCTGCCGCGGCCACCGACAGCATCGAGCACCTCCGCCGCTACGTGACCCACCTGCTCCAACCGGCCTGACGGACAGTTCGGATCGGCGGGCGAACCGTGCGTCGGTCGGGGCGGCGTCCACCCGTCCAGCAGGGCCCGTCTTCGTCGCCGACTCACTCGCGGGCAGAATGGCCACATGTCCGATCCGTCGTCCGCCGACCTTGCCAATTCCGCCGCCGGCAGGCGCGCTCCGCTCGACGGGATCGTCGTCGCCGACCTGTCGCGCGTACTCGCCGGGCCGTACTCGTCGATGTTGCTCGCCGACCTCGGCGCCACGGTCATCAAGGTCGAGAGCCCCGGTGGTGACGACACCCGGGCGTGGGCACCGCCCGAGAAGGACGGCGTCGCGACATACTACATGTCGATCAACCGCAACAAGCAGTCGATCGTGCTCGACTTCGGCGACCCGGACGACCTCGAGATCGCCTACGAGCTGTTGCGCCGGGCCGACGTCGCGCTGCAGAACTTCAAGCCGGGTGGACTGAAGAAGTTCGGGCTCGACTACGAGTCGGCACGCCAGCTCAACCCGGCACTCATCTACCTGTCGATCAGCGGGTTCGGAACCGCCGAGGGGGCGTGGCTGCCGGGCTACGACCTCGTCGTGCAGGCCGTGTCGGGGTTGATGAGCCTGACCGGCGACGCCGACGGGCCGGCGTACCGGGCCGGCATCTCGGTGTTCGACGTGATGGCCGGGATGCACGGCACGATCGGCATCCTCGCCGCACTCAACCAGCGCCGGGAGACCGGGCTCGGCCAGCACGTCGAAGTCAACCTGCTCTCGACCGCGCTGTCGGGGCTCGTCAACCACAGCGCTGCGTACGTGGCGAGTGGCGTGGTACCGACGCGAATGGGCAACGAACACCCGAGCGTCTACCCCTACCAGCCGATGCCGACGAAGGACCGCGACGTCATCGTCGCGGTCGGCAACGACCGTCAGTTCCGATCGTTGTGCGAGGTGCTCGGTATCCCCGAGGTCGCCGAAGACGAGCGGTTCGCGCTCAACACCGACCGCGCCGACCACCGCGACCAACTCCACCCGATCCTGCTCGAACGACTCGCCCAGTGGTCGGCCGACGACTTGTTCGTCGCCCTCAACCAGGTCGGGGTGCCGTGCGGTCCGATCAACTCGATCGCCGACGGCGTCGAACTCGCCGAGTCGCTCGGGCTCGAACCGAGGGTGACCCTCGGCGAGGGCGACCGCCAGGTCGACCTGGTACGCCACCCGATCCGGTTCAGCGACGCCGAACCCCGCTACACCTCACCACCGCCGCTGCTCGGCGAACACTCCGACAGCGTCCGTGAGTGGCTGTCGAAGCCGGCCTGACCAGTCCGGCCGTCACGTCTCGTCCACCCGTACCGTCGATCGCCCACGTCCCGAGGAGTCCCCATGCCCGACGACCAGCACCCCACCTACCGCAGCGGACTCGGCGCCTCCGACGCCGACCACATCTGGCTGCTCGGCCACGACCTCGGCGAGAAGCTGCTCGGCAAGGTGACCTTCGGCGAGCTGGCGTACTGGATGACGACCAAGCGGCGACCGACCGAGGGGCAGCGCGTGCTGTTCGAGGCGGTGCTCGTCGCGCTTGCCGATCACGGCTTCACACCGACGGCGATCGCGGCGCGTGTGACCCTGCTCAGTGCACCCGATTCGCTCCAAGGGGCGATCGCCGCCGGTCTGCTCGGTGGCGGGTCCCGCTTCCTCGGGGTGACCGAGGACGCGGCCGAGTTCCTCGCCGCGGCGTTGGCCGACCTCGACGAGCACCCGACCACGCCGGACGGGTGGGACGAGGTGGCAAGCCGCCTCGTGGCCGACGCGAAGGAGGCGGGACGCTTCGTCCCTGGGCTCGGGCACCCGGTGCACAAGAACGGCGACCCGCGCACGCCGGTGCTGTTCGGATTGGCACGCGAGCACGACGTGTTCGGCCCGCACCTGGCCTTGTTCGAAGCGATCGGTCGCGCGCATCCCGACGTGCTCGGGCGCACCCTGCCGCTCAACGGCGCCGGCGTGTGCGGTGCGGTACTCGCCGATATCGACATCCCGCTCGGGGTGACCCGTGGGGTGGCGCTGCTCGCCCGCTGCGCCGGCCTGCTCGGTCAGCTGTCGGAGGAACTCGTCGATCCGATCGGCATGGACATCTACACCAACATCGACCGCCACACCGACTACCAACCTCCCGACCACTGAGGTCGGCCGCGCGCAGCATGTCGACGATCTCGGCGGATCGAGTTGCACTTCCCGCACCTACCGCCACCGAGAACCCCGCACGAACCCGGTGCCCCGACCATCTCGGCGGCTCCCATCGCCCTTTTCCGCACCACCGCCGCCGAGAAACCGGAGCAGCCCACCGACCCGACAGCCGACGATCTCGGCGGATCGAGTTGCACTTCCCGCACCCATCGCCACCGAGAACCCCACGCCGACCTCGGCGGCTCCCGATGCACTTCCCGCACCCAGCGCCGCCGTGAACCCCACGCCGACCCGGCCCTCCGACGATCTCGGCGGCTCCCATCGCCCTTCTCCGGACCACCGCCACCGAGAAACCGGACCAGCCCACCAACCGGCACGCGACGATCTCGGTGAGACCCGACGCGCTTCCCGCACCCAGCGCCACCGAGAACCCCACAGAAGCCGGCGCACCGACGATCTCGGTGACTCCAGTTGCGCTTCCCGCACCCATCCCCGCCGGGAACCCCACGCTGACCCGACGCTGCCACGATCTCGGCGGCTTTCGACGCACCTTTCCGCACCACCGCCGCCGAGAAACCGGCCTGGGCGGACTGGGCGCGGCCGGCTACCTCGCCGGGGCTTTGGGGCGTGGTTTGGTGAAGTCGTCGACGCGGGCCTCGCACCGCCAGCAACGGGCGTCGGGGTCGAGTTCTTCGAGGTGCACGGACAACCGAGGCGGGTGGACGATCTGGGACTTCCCGCGCGACCCGGGAATCCGGATCGCGACGTCGTTCGAGCCCGGGGCGACCTCCACTGCGGTGACACGGCCGGGGAGCAACGGGGCCCGCGCGTCGCCGTCGTCGTGCACGAGGACCCGATCACCCACTTGCAGCTCGTTCCATTCGAGTCGGTTCATGCTGATCCTCCAGGTGTCGTGGTCGACGAAGTCGAAGTCGTGGTCGGGGTCGCGGGCGTTGCGGCCTTGCGTCCGGGCAGCAACGTGGCCGTGCAAGCGGGACACGACCACCAGCCCCGCAGCTCCATCGGGTGGGCATCGTCGGGGATCGGATACTCGACGAGGCAGCGTCCGCAACGACGGGTCGGCGCCGCACCGACCGACTCACCGGCCTGCTCCGTCGCGTCGGGGACGCCGAAGGCGCGTGCCGCGTCGCTCGTCACGCGGCGCGCCGGACGGGGATCTCGGGCGCGCTGTCCCCCCGGGTCACCGTCACCCACGAGTGGCTGATCAGCACGAGCGGCCCCGGCGTGGCCGGGCGACGTGGTGCTGCGATCGGGCGCGGGCGCTGCTCGGCGTCGTCGCCGCCGTGGTCGGCGGTGAGATGGATGGACATGGTGACTCCTCGAACCGGTTCGGCTCGGCCGAGGCGTCGGGCCTGCACCGGGCGACTGGCACTACTGCCGTCCTGCCCAGACGAGGCGACTCATCCCGAGAGGCGTCACTGTAGCGCCGATCCGACCGACCCGGAGGCGTCCTGGTCGGCGGCGACGTACACTTCGGACAGGCGCCGTGTTCGTGAGCTGGACGGTCGATCGACCTCCGCCCGACGCACCGACTCGACGTAGAGAACGCGAGGAGCGTGCCATGTCATCATCAGTTCACCACGGCCCCGAAGCCCGTCCCGGAAGCGAGGTGCGGTGATGCTCGAGTTCCAGTGGAACGCACTCCGTCAGGGTGACCGCGTCGTCGTGCACGACGATCTCGACCCGGCGTTCGGCCTCCACGACGCCACCGTGGCGCTCGTGCGCCCGCATTACCCGGGGGCGAGCGAGATCGGTGTCCGCCGTGACGACCAGCCGACGGTGATGTCACGCCCATGGCGCCACGCCGTCCACCTCGCCGTCATCGACTCGAACGACACCTGCTGGCGCTGCGAAGCCGGCCGCGCCGTCCACTGAGGCTCCGTCACCTGACCGATCGGACCGGCCGGAGGCTCGACGCGGCCGGTGTCCATCGACTGGTCAGAGGGCTGTGTCGCCGCTACAAGACGGGGCGGACGGCCGCACGCCGTTGATCATCGGTCGACGACCGCCCGGCGCATCCACCTCGCTCCAGCGAGGCCGGGGCGACCTGACGTGTCGGGAATGGTTCGCTAGGTTCCCGACCGGGCGGGGAAGGAACTGGATCATCATGCGTGTTGGGACGTGTGTCAGGCGTGCGGCGACTGCCCTCGTCGCCGTGTCGATGCTGTCGCTGTGGTCGGGCCCGTCCGGCCCGTCGGTGGCGTCGGCAGCATTTTCGTGCTCGTCGGGAGGGGCGACCTACGAGGTCCGCTCTGGTGACGGCTGGTACGCGATCGCCGAGCGAGCCGATGTGAGCGCGCGCGAGCTGCTCGACGCGAACGGCGCGTCGCTCGACGACGTGGTCGTCCCCGGCGATCGACTTTGCCTGCCCGGCGGAGCGAATTTGCTGGGTCTGTGCCGTTCGACGACGACGGTTCGCGACGGCGAGGGTTGGGGATCGATCGCCGCCCGCAGCGGGGTCTCCGTGTCATCGGTACTGACGGCGAATGGCGCGAGTCTGGACCGCGTCCTGCATCCCGACGAGACCATCTGCCTGCCGGCGGGGGCGTCCGGAGCTTCGTCGGCGCCGACGGCCGGCGACTCGTCGGCATCGGCCGGCGCCGACTACACGGTCGAGCGCGGCGACAGCTGGTACGGGATCGCCGAACGGGCCGGGACGACCGTCCGAGCGCTGCTCGACGTCAACGATGCGTCAGCGTCCGGCCCGCTCTATCCGGGTGACGGCATCGTGCTGCCGGCGGGATCGACGACACCGTCGTCGAGGGGTTCGAGTGGATCGGCCGAGTCGAGCGGGTCGGGTTGGGTGAACCTCGACGCACTGCCGACCCAGGGCCCGTGCTGGTACAGCGACAGCTGGGGTCACGGCCGAACGGGTGGTCGCCGCCACGTCGGCACCGACATCTTCACCTTCGGCGGTTCGTACGTGTACGCCGTGGCCGACGGGAGGCTCACGCTGCGCAAGTGGGCGCAGCCCGGGAACATCTCGGGCAACGCCTGGCGGCTGACCGCCGACGACGGCAACGCCTACTTCTACGCGCACCTGTCGGACTTCGCCCCCGAGGTGTCGGCCGGCTCCCGGGTCGAGGCCGGCCAGATCATCGGCTGGGTCGGCGCGACCGGCAACACCACCGTCGACCATCTCCACTTCGAGATCCGGCCGGGTGGCGGTGGCCCCGTCAACCCGTACCCGATCCTGCGTGCCCAAGGCGGCGCCTGCAACGAGGGAACCCCGTACACCCAGCCGAGCGGCTGGGTCCCCGACTGATCGCTTCTCCCGCACGTGGCGAAGGTGGCGCACAAGCCGCAGCAGGTGGACGACCCGCATTCCCAACGCGGGTAGGCGTCCGTCGCCTATGAGGTCTCGGCAGGGAAGGTCGCAACTGCGCTGTAGTGGCGGCTGTACTCGTCGAAGCGGCTGAGTACGGCGCGCGCTGCGTGGGGGACGACGCTCGGAGTCCCGTCACCGCCGGCAAACTCGACGACGGCATTCCAGTCGTCGAACGTCATGATCGTCATGAACTCGACTTCGCCAGACTCCGAGTCACTCGAGCCCAGTCGAAGGATCTCGGTCGAGCGGTGTCCGGGGATCCGGCGACTGGCGATGCCGGGCACGATCGTGGTGGTGAGCAGCGCTTCGTAGGTGTCGGCGTTGTCGGGGGTGGTCCACCCTCGCCAGATCCGGACGACACCAGCGGGGCTGGTATATGACAGCATGCTGTCAGCTTAACTTGACAGTAGACTGTCAACCAATGCGAACGACGACAGACGCCTATCGGCGGTTGATCTCCGAGGTCTACGAGCTCGCCGGGCGGTCTCGATCGACGAGCGAGCGTTTCTGCCGGCCACATGGGCAATCGGTCGCCCGATGGCACGTGCTGAGCGTGTTGCTCGATGAGCAACGGACGGTGCCACAGATCGCCGATCGCCTCGGCCTGCAACGCCAGTCGGTGCAGCGCATCGTCAACGAGTTGCTGGCGGACGGTCTGGTCGACGTCGTCGACAACCCCACGCATGCGCGCTCGAAACTGATCGCCATCTCGCCGGCCGGATCGCGCACAGCACACCTGCTCTTCGACGAGTCCCAGTCCGCCCGGCAGCGAGTGCTTTCTTCGACGAACGTGACAGCGACCGAACTCGAGCAGGCACGATCGGTGCTCGAACGAATCAGCAGAGCCCTGGCCGATGACGAACCCTGACAAACTCCGAGGCTCGACTCACCCGACCCACGAGCACACTGACGCAGTCGTCACCGCTCGATCGCGACCGGTGACGCCGAACTCCTCACATGCGACGCTGCGGCTGGCGCGTCGTTGGCAAAGCTGACAGCAACCGCAGGGTCGCACACCGGTCGCGTCAACGGCGCGTGGTGCCGAACACGCGCCTGCCGGTCGAGGGCAAATGCTCGGCGTCGAGCTACCCCCGTGCTCTCCAGGCCTCTCCCCGAGCGAGAATGACGCTCGAGATCACTTCGCGCCCGCCAGAACAGGGGCCAGCCGTCTCCTAGCGCGATTCGGACGTTGGAGGTCGGTTTCGCTCCAGCAGACCGATGCGGCGGATAGAAGCAGGGTCGCCGCCGGAAGTGTGGTGGAGACGATGGGAATCGAACCCACGACCTTCTGCTTGCAAAGCAGATGCTCTACCAATTGAGCTACGTCCCCGAAGGTGGGCGGCTCAGGATAGCGGCCGTCCGGGCGGCGCGGTGCCGCGGATCGCGGGCGTCGTCATCGCCCCAGCAGGAGGTGCGTCACCGCGGCGAGGAGCAACGCCGGCGCGCCGACGCGGAGAGCGACCGTGCTCCACCGTTGCGGAGTGACGACGACGTCGCTCCGGGCGGCGGTCGCTCTCCACAGCAGCGTCGACAGCGAGGCCGTCATGACGAACACGGATCCGATGTTGGTGCCGATGAGGATCGGCCAAGCACGGTCGGGGTCGTCGATGGAGCCGGCCGCAGCGAGCGCGGTCGGCAGGTTGTTGGTGACGTTCGACAGCGCGGCGGCTGCTCCGACGGTGCGAACGTCATCCAGCGCGGTGTCGCCCGCGAACCATCGATCGAGGTCGAGGTGTGGCACCGCCGCCGTCACGAGCACGACCAATCCGGCGGTGATCGCGATCGCCTCGGCCGGGACGGTTCGCCACCGGACCCGCCGCACGATCAGCGTCGCCCACGCCAACGCCACGAGCGCGACGACCCAGGCGTCGACCCCGACGACATCGCCCACCGTGAACCCGACCAGCACGAAGGCGACGATCGGGAGCCCGCGCCGCAGCGCGCGTGCGTCGGCCGGCTCGTCGACACCGTCGCACCGCGGCGCCAAGTGGAACGTGCGCCGGTACGCCACGAACCCGACGCCGGTGGCGACGATCGACGGGAGCGCCAGGTGGGTGACGAAGTCGACGACGCCGAGCTCGAATTGTTCGGCGACGATTAGGTTGGTCAGGTTCGACACCGGCAGCACTCCTGACGCCAGACAGGCCAGCAGCGCCGGCTGGAACGCGAGCGCTTCGGCGTCGAGCCCGTGCCGACGGGCGATGCGGATGTACAGCGGGGTCAGCAGGACGACGGCGGCGTCGAGGTTGAAGGTGATCACGACCGCTGCGGCGAGCAGCCACAGCCAGGCGACGAGGTGACGGCCACCGTCGACCGCAGCAGCGAGCGCGGCGAAGACGCCGATGTCATCGAGCGCGACGGCCAGCGGCACTGCCAGCGCGAGGAACATCAACGGGGCAGCGACGTCACCGAGTGCGGACGCTGCGGTGTCGACGGCGATCGATCCGATGACGACGACCAGCACGGCGCCGCCGACGGGAGCGGCCCAGATCGGTATCACGGCCGGACGGCACCACATGAGCACGCTCGCCATGACCACCAGCGCCACCTCGACCAAGCCCGGTACGGTACGGGCCGACGAGGGGGTTGCGACAGTTCCGACAGTGTCGGTGCGACTCTTCGGTCACGTCCCCGGGCCCGGTCACCTCGTCGCTCGCGCTCGGAGCCAGGCGGCGGCGCCGTCGGCGGCGGCGGCGCCGGTGCTGAAGCAGGCCTGGAGGAGGTAGCCGCCGGTCGGCGCTTCCCAATCGAGCATCTCGCCGGCGACGAACGTGCCGGGTCGGCGGCGCAGCATGAACCGTTCGTCGAGCTCGGCCCAGGTCACCCCGCCCGCCGACGAGATCGCCCGGTCGATCGATGCGGTGCCGGTGACCCGCAGCGGGACGGCCTTGATCAGCGCGGCGAGTTCCCCGTGAGCGGTCGGCAGTTCGTTGTTCGTCGCCTCCCGCAGCACGTTGACGGCGACCGGGTGGAGCCCGGCCCGTTTGAGTCGGGTCGCCGTCGAGTCGCGCTCGCGGCGACCGAGGCGCTCTGCGAGCTGCGCAGCGCTGACGTCGGGCGTGAGATCGAGCAGGATCGTG
>NZZV01000051.1 GCA_002698945.1 Acidimicrobiaceae bacterium | reverse complement strand
TGCCCGCATCTACGACAAGACCAACGAGATCGCGGGCAACGGGCATGACTGGTGGCACGAAGTCTGGGGCACAGCGTTCGATCCCGATCGGACCGTACTTCGAGTCGAGTTCGAGTTCGACACCGAACGCCGCACGCTGCTCGATGAGTTCCTCGTCCGGCTCGACGTGTTCGCCGACCATCTCGAAGTCGAGATCAGCGGAGCCGGAAAACTGAACGTAGCCCTACACGAAGTAGGGCTACGGAACCGATCCGTTGAGATCGCTGGTGTCGAAGGACCGACGTGAACCCCACGCATCGACCGGACACCAGTCAGCGGCGCTGCTTGAGACGCCGGTCAGCGTCTTGAGCCGTGGGATCGGATGTCGGCCATCAACGCGGCACGGGGTGATAGGACCCGTCCGAGCTGGGCGCCGTCGTCTCGGGGTTCGGGTTCGACGTGGCGGAGATTCGCTCGTGCTGATCGGCTCTTGATGCTGGCGAGCAGCTCAGGGGATCCGCCGCGGGTCGAGCCGTCCTTGGTCGACTTGGCGGCCAGGCCGGCCTGGCCACACACCATGGCCCGCGACATGATCATCTCCTGTTGCACCCTCAGCACGGTCCCCTGGTAGCCCGGCACGACCGTTTGGAGGTACATCCGCCAGCGTTCGAGCTGCGCCGGCAGCGCGGTGAGAGCATCGACGAACGGACGCATGACGGCAGCCGGTACGACCAACGAACGGGCCGACGAGGAGCCGAGCTTGTCCCAGGACCGTTGAACCCTCTCCGCGTATGTCTGGATCGGCGCGAGTTGTGCAACGACGGTGGCCTTGACGTTCTCGAGCACACCGATCATCTCGGACTGCACCGACGATTGGATCGTCATGGTCGAGAGGAAGGGAAAGTGTGCGAGGACCATGTCGAAGTGCGAGGCGAGCAGTGACGCCCACATCTGGAACTCGTCACGGTCCCGGGCACGGTCCTGCGCACCTTCGTCTACCTCGCGTCGCACGACACGCCGGGTGGTCGAGTCGGGCTGCAGCGTGTGCGCGACCTCGTGGGCGATCAGGTGCCGGCCGCTGGCCGATTCGGGTCGGAACTCGCCGGCGTTGAAGAAGATGTCGTTCCCGGTGCTGAAGGCGCGGGCCGAGATCGAGTCGCTGAGTGCGGCAGCCTCCGGACCCGTGTGGACCCGTACGTCGTCGAGCGAGGTCGACAGGGTGCGCTCCATCGGCTCGCGCAGCACGTCCGGCAGGCGCGTCCCGCCCGACCGAGCGGCGTCGATCCGACGCGTGGTGTCGGCGTCGAGCTGTCCTCCTGATGGCGACGAGGCGGGCGATGCGGTCGCCCTGCGGACGCGACCACCCGCCGCCGGCGTCGAACGGTCGACCACCGCCGGGCCTTGCCGCTCCGAACGCTGCGCACGGCCGACACCGCGACCAGGGGTCAGCGGTGCGGGTCGAGCAATGGCGGCCACGATCTGGTCCGCGACGCGATCGGCCTGCCGTTCCGCAGGGTCGTCGACACTTCCGACCTCCAGCCTCGACGGACCGGACGACCGTCCCACTGTCGCCGGGGGTGCGGGGGCCCGCACCCCCGCGTCAGCCTCACGTCGTACGCGCTCCGCCTCCATGCGACGACCGTACACGGTGTGACGACGTCACCCGAGCTTCGACGCCGACGCCGGCGATCGAGTCAGTCGATCTTGGGGAGGACCTTGAGACCGAGGTCGGCGAGTTGCCGGGGGTCGACCTCGACCGGGGCGTTGGTCATCGGGTCGGTGCCGTTCTGGGTCTTCGGGAAGGCGATCACCTCGCGGATGTTGTCCTCCCCTGCCAGGATCGCGACCAGGCGATCGAGACCGAACGCGAAGCCGCCGTGGGGCGGGGCGCCGTACTCGAACGGGTTGAGGAAGAAGCCGAACTTCCGGTCGGCTTCCTCGGCGGTGATACCGAGCGCGGTGAAGACCTTCTGCTGCAGCTCGGGCTCGTGGATACGGATCGACCCCGATCCGAGCTCCCAGCCGTTCAAGACCAGGTCGTACGCGATCGATCGAACCGCCATCGGGTCGGTGTCGAACTTGTCGACGTCGTCGGGGTGCGGCATCGTGAACGGGTGGTGGCCGGGCTTGGGCCGACCCGACTCCTTGTCGACGCCGACGAACAGCGGGAACTCGATGATCCAGACGTAGCGGTACGGACCCTGGTGGACGGGAGGACGGCCCAGGTCGTTGCGTAGGGTGCCGAGCACCTCACACGTCGTCATCCACGCGTCGGCGACGATCAGGATCAGGTCGCCGGTCTCGGCGCCCATCGCCGCCTTCACGGCGCTCACCTCGTCGTCGGACAGGAACTTGGCGACCGGACTGTCGACTCCGTCGTCGGTGCACTTCAGCCAGACGAGGCCCTTCGCGCCGGCGCTCTTGGCCTTGTCGGTCAGCTTGTCGAGCTGGTTGCGGCCGTACTCCTCGGCGGCGCCGTCGACCTTGATGCCCTTGATCGCCTCGGCACCGGCGAACGCCTTGAACTCGGTGGCCGAGAACACGTCGGTGAGTTCGACCAGCTCCATGCCGAAGCGGAGGTCGGGCTTGTCGACGCCGAACCGCTCCATCGCCTCGAGCCACGTCATCCGTTCGATCGGACCGGGCCGTTCGCCGGTGACCGCCTCGGCGGCGTCGAGCACCGCTTCGCTGACGGCGTCGAGGACGTCGTCCTGGCCAACGAAACTCATCTCCATGTCGAGCTGCATGAACTCGTACTGGCGATCGGCGCGCAGGTCTTCGTCACGCAGGCATCGGGCGATCTGGTAGTAGCGGTCGACGCCGCCGACCATCAGGAGCTGCTTGAACAGCTGCGGCGACTGGGGCAGGGCGTAGAACGCACCGTGCTCCTTGCGCGACGGCACGAGGAACTCACGAGCACCCTCGGGCGTCGACGGGACGAGCATCGGGGTCTCCACCTCGACGAACTCCTGACGCTCCATCGCCTTGCGAACCGCCGCGTTGACGGCGGAGCGGATGCGCAGGTTGCGCTGCATCCGCTCCCGCCGCAGGTCGATGTAGCGATGCTGCAGGCGGATGTTCTCGTCGACCCCGTCGGCGCGTGCGTCGACCGGGAACGGGGGCGGCGTGGCCTTGCGCAAGATCTCGACCTCGCACTCGCCGACCTCGACCTGCCCCGTGGGCAGGCTGTCGTTGACGGTGCCCTCGGGGCGGGCACGCACGACACCGGTGATGCGCACCACGTACTCGGAGCGCACGTCGACGTCGTCGTTGATGACGCACTGGGTGATGCCGGTGTGGTCGCGCAAGTCGACGAACGCGAGGTGCTCGCCGTGCTCACGGCGGCGGCCGACCCAGCCGGTCAGCGAGACGGTCTGTCCGATGTCGTCGGAGCGGAGCTCACCGCATTGGTGGGTCCGCATCGAGGTGCTGCTCATTGGTTGCTTCCTTGCACACGTGTTTGGAGGTCTGCGATCAGTGAATCGCGGGTGACGGACACTTGCTCTCCGTCACCGCGGAGGGGGCGGACCGCGGCGGTGCCGCTGTCGGCCTCGTCGGAGCCGACGATGACGGCGAACGCGGCGCCGGACCGGTTGGCGGCCTTCATCTGGGCCTTCATGCTGCGGTTCTCGTACGCGCGGTCGGCGCTCAGGCCGGCGGCACGCAGCTCGGCGGTGATCGCGAGGGCGGCCGCTCCCCCGGTCGTGTCGACGACGAACACGTCGACGGCCGGATCGGGGGCGGCGAACACGCCTTCGTCGTCGCAGGCCAACAGGGTGCGGTCGACACCGAGCGCGAAGCCGATCCCGGGCGTGGGTGGCCCGCCGAGGTCTTCGACCAGGCCGTCGTAGCGGCCGCCACCGCCGAGCGCGTTCTGCGCCGAGTCGAGGGTGCCGCCCTGGTACTCGAACGTCGTACGGCGGTAGTAGTCGAGCCCGCGGACGAGCTTCATGTCGATCGTGAAGGCGATGTCGAGGTCGCGCAGCCCCGACTGCACCGTCGCGAAGTGCTCGGCGGCTGCGTCGGACCAGAACTGGTCGATCGTCGGTGCGCTCGCGACGATCTCCTGATCTTCGCGCCGCTTCGAGTCGAGGACCCGCAGTGGGTTCTTCTGCAGCGTCTGGCGGCTCTGTTCGCTCAGGTCGTCGCCGGCCGCTTCGAAGTGCGCCCGCAGGGCGTCGACGAAGCGGGCACGATCGTCGGGCTCGCCGAGGCTGTTGAGCAGCAGGGTGACGTGCTGCAGACCGAGCCGGCGGTAGAACTCCCAACCGAGCGCGATCACCTCGACGTCGAGGTACGGGTCGTCCGCGCCGAGCACCTCGATGCCGACCTGGTCGAACTGGCGGTAGCGGCCGCGCTGGGGCTTCTCGTACCGGAAGTTGGGCCCGGAGTACCAGGCCTTCCACGGGGTGACCGGCCGATGTTGGGCGAAGGCGCGACAGACGCTGGCGGTCTGTTCGGGACGGAGCGCGACGTGGCGCTCGCCCTTGTCGACGAAGTCGTACATCTCCTTGGTGACCACGTCGGTTGCGTCACCGAGCCGGGCGAACACGCCCAGGTCTTCCATGACCGGCGGGATGATCAAGCCGTAGCCGGCGGACTCCGCCACCTCGGCGAACACCTGCGTGAACGCGCGCCAGCGAGCCGACTCGGGGGCGAGGATGTCGCGCATCCCGGGGCTGGTCTGGAACGTTGGCACGGCCGTCGAGGCTACCGGCCGAACCCCCTGGTCACGGAGAGAGTTCGACGCCGTCAGTGGTCGCGGCCGGCGCCCGGCAACAGGCGGTGCACGTCGTAGACGCTGTCGATCCGACGGATCGTGTTGAGCACGCTGCCGACCTGGGCCGGGTTCGACATCTCCAGCTGGAACCGCATCTTTGCGACCCGATCGTCACCGGTGAGCGTCTCGCAGCCCAGGATGTTGACGCCCATGTCTCCGAGCGCGTTCGCCACGTCGCGGAGCAGGCTCGTGCGATCGAGAGCCACCACCTCGACACCGGCGGCATAGGTGCCGCCGCTGGCGCCCTCGCTGCCCCACTCGACCTCGATCAGGCGCATCGCCTGCTCCTCGGACAGCGACGTGGCGTTGGCGCAATCGGCACGGTGCACGCTCACCCCACGGCCACGGGTGACGAAGCCGATGATCTCGTCGCCCGGGATGGGTGTGCAGCAGTTGGCGAGACGAACCATCACGTCGTCGAGTCCCTCGACGTGGACGCCGGCGCTCCCCTCGAGGGAACGGCGCCGCGGATCGTTCACCGTGGCAGGCAGTTGATCCTGGTCGGGGGCGGCGTCGCCCTTGAGGATGCGGCTGATCCGCTGAGCGGTTCCGCGGGCCGACACGTGCCCCTCGCCGATCGCCGCCAGGAACGTGTCGACGTCGGTGTAGCTGTGTTCGACGATGACCTCGGCGAACGCCTCCAGATTCCAGATCTTCTGGACCGGCAGCCCCTCGCGACGCAGCTCGTCGGTCAGCTGATCGCGGCCGTACTCGATCATGTCGTCGCGCCGCTCGCGGCTGAACCACTGACGGATCTTGTTCTGGGCCTTGTGGGAGGTGACGAACTGGAGCCAGTCCTGGGAGGGGCCGGCCGTCTCCACCTTCGACGTGAAGATCTCGCAGGTGTCGCCGCTGGCGAGCTGATGGTCGAGCGGTACGAGGCGGCCGTTGACCTTGCTGCCGATGCACGAGTGACCGACCTCGGTGTGCACGTAGTACGCGAAGTCGACCGGCGTCGACCCGACCGGCAGGGTGATCACCTTGCCCTTCGGCGTGAAGACGTAGACCTCGTCCTGGTCGAGGTCGGTCTTCAGGTTCGCCATGAACTGGGCCGGGTCGCTGACCTCGGCCTGCCAGTCGATCAGACGGTTCAACCAGTCGATGTCGGACGTGTCGCCGTCGTTCTTGTAGGCCCAGTGGGCAGCGACGCCCCACTCGGCGCGCTGGTGCATGTCGCGGGTGCGGATCTGCACTTCGAGCGGTCGGCCCTGCGGCCCGATCACCGTGGTGTGCAGGCTCTGGTACAGGTTGAACTTGGGGACGGCGATGTAGTCCTTGAACCGTCCGGGCACGGGACGCCAGCGGCCGTGGATCGACCCGAGCGCGGCGTAGCAGTCGCGGATCGAGTCGACGATCACCCGGACCGCCACGATGTCGAAGATCTCGTTGAACTCGCGGCCCTTCACGACCATCTTCTCGTAGATGCTCCAGAGGTGCTTGCCGCGGCCGGTGATCTCGCCCTCGATGCCGAGCTCGTCGAGCCGCTTCTGGATCTCGGCGATCGCCTGCGCGAGGTAGGTGTCGCGCTCAGGGCTGCGCGTCGCCACCAGGTGATCGAGTTCTGCGTAGCGCTTCGGGTGCAGCGCCGCGAACGAGAGATCTTCGAGCTGCTGCTTGATCTCCTGGATGCCGAGGCGGTGCGCCAGCGGAGCGTAGATGTCGATCGTCTCCTGGGCGATGCGACGTTGCTTCTCGGGCGCCATGCCGCCGAGCGTGCGCATGTTGTGGAGGCGGTCGGCGAGCTTGATGACGAGGACCCGCAGGTCTTTCGCCATCGCGACCAGCATCTTGCGCATCGTGGCGGCCTGCTGGGCCTCGCGCGAGTCGAACTGGATCCGTTCGAGCTTGGTGACGCCGTCGACGATCCAGGCGACCTCCTCACCGAACTGCTCACGCACGTCCTGGAGGGTGATCTCGGTGTCCTCGACCGCGTCGTGCAGCAAGGCGGCCGCGAGCGACACCTCGTCGAGGCCGATGTCGGCGACGATCTTGGCGACGGCGAGCGGATGGTTGATGTAGCTCTCACCGCTCGACCGGGTCTGGTTGCGGTGTGCCTCGGCCGCGGTGTGATACGCCCGATTGATCGTGTCGATGCGGGCCTTCGGGTGATACGAGCGGTAGCTCCGCAGCAGCGGCACCAGTTCCGAGGCCGCGGCCGTCTCATGGTGTCGCCGCCAGGGAAGGACGCGATCGACGGTGGCCATGACTCAGTATCTCGTGAGACTCTCCACACGGTGCGTCGCGAGCTTGCTGCGACCCCCGAGTGCCTCGAGTTCGATCATGACCCCGATCCCGACGACGCGGCCGCCGAGCGCCTCGACGAGCTTGGCGGTGGCCTCGGCCGTGCCGCCCGTGGCGAGCACGTCGTCGACGATCAGGATCGGTTCGTCGGGGTGGATGGCGTCGCGGTGGATCTCGAGCTTGTCGGTGCCGTACTCCAGCTGGTACTCCTCGCGGGCCACGGCCCACGGGAGCTTGCCGGCCTTGCGGACCGGGACGAACCCGGCACGGAGGCGGTAGGCGACGGGTGCGGCGAGGATGAAGCCGCGAGACTCGATGCCGACCACGCGGCTGACCTCGACGTCGTGGAACCGGGTGACGAGGTCGTCGACGGCACGGCCGAATGCCGCCGCGTTCCCGAGCAGCGGGGTGATGTCACGGAACGTGACACCGGGCTGGGGGTAGTCGGCGATCGGTCGGATGTGTTCACGAACCCAGGTCGCGTCGAGTGCCATGACCTGAGGTTACCGGCGGCGGCAACCTCGGATAACGACGGTGCTACCTGCGCTTCTTCTTGCGCGGTCGCGGCTGGTGCTTGAGCGCGGCCTGGGCCTCGCTGGCGGTCGCCGGGCCGGCCGGTACCGACGCCGGCTCGTCGTCCGCGTCGGGAGCGTCGCCAGAATCCGTCTTCGCCGCGGCGGCCGCGGCGCGGGTCCGGCGGCTGCCGGTGTCGCCGCTGACGACCATGTCGCGCAGGGCCTCGCCGACGGCGGGCGGCACGTTGCGGCCTTCCCACGCCGAACTGTTCGCCTTGAGGAGACCGAGCAGCGGCACAGCGACGAAGATCGACGAGTAGGCCCCGACGATCATGCCGATCAGCAGGGCGAGCGCGAACTCGGCCAGGGTGGCCTGCCCGAACACACCGGCACCGATGATCAGCAGCGACAGCACCGGCACGATCGACGAGATGCTCGTGTTCAGCGACCGCATCAGGACCTGGTTCATCGACACGTTCAGCACGTCGGCGTACGGCGGCTTCTGGGCCGCGAAGCGGGCCTCGTTCTCACGCACGCGGTCGAACACGACCACCGTGTCGTAGAGCGAATAGCCGAGAATCGTGAGGAACGCGATGACCGTCGGTGGGGTCACGATGAACTGGAACAGCGAGTAGATGCCGACCGCCACCAGGATGTCGTGGAGCATGGCGACGATCGCGGCGACCGCCATCCGCCACTCGAACCGGATCGACAGATAGATCGCCACGAGGATCGAGAAGATCACGAGGGCACGGACGGCGCTCTCGGTCACCTCGCCGCCCCACGACGCGCTCACCAAACTGACGTTGACCTCGTCGACGGTGACGCCGGCCGCCTCCGCGAAGGCGGCGCGCAACTCGTTGCCGACCTCCGCCGGCTGGTCGCCGACTTGCACCTTGACGAAGTCGATCGAGTCGGAGCTGCGTTCCTGGAGCCGGGCGCCCTCGGTCGTGAGGCCGTTCTCGGCGAGCACGTCCTCGGCGTCGTCGAGCGTGAAGCCATTGGTCGACGGCACGTCCCAGGAGACGCCGCCCGCGAAGTCGATGCCCAGGTTCAGGCCCTGAACGGAGAGCGACACGACCGCGATCACCATCAGCGCGAGCGAGATGCCGAAGCCCCACTTGCGGCGTCCGATGAAGTCGATCGAGGTCTGGCCGTTGACGGCCCGACCGAGCGCCGTCGTGGAGACGGCGACGGGGGTGGGTGCCGAGTCGCTCATGCCGGCACCCCTACCGGAGCGGTCACGCCGGTCGCCGCCCGCCCGTTGTTGGCGTAGCGGGAACGTGCGAACAACAGCACGGCAGGTCGGATGAAGAACCAGCAGACCAGCAGGTCGCAGATCGTGGTGATGCCGACGTAGAGGGCGAAGCCCTTCACCGAACCGACGCTCAGCCAGAACAGGATCAGCGCCGACATCAGTCCGATCGTGTTGGCGGCGAGGATCGTCTTCCACGTCGCATCGAAGCTGCGCGGCGCTGCGTTCGCGAGCGAGCGACCCTGGCGGGTCTCGTCACGGAGCCGTTCGAACAACACGATGTACGTGTCCATGGTGATGCCGATCGACACGATCACGCCCGTCGCACCAGCCAGCGTGAACGCGTAGTTCGTCGCCTGCGACACATAGGTGGCGAGCAGGTAGACGGTTGCTCCCCACACGATCAGCCCGGAGACGATCACGACGGCCAACCGTCGGTAGTAGACGACCATGTAGATCAGGGTCAGCGCGACACCGAACAACCCGGCGAAGATCGCCGCGTTGAGGGCGTCCTGGCCGGCCGTGGGCGAGACGGTCTCGACCCGCTCCTGCACCATCTGGATCGGGAAGGCGCCGCGGTTGAGCACGTCGGCCAGCGACCTCGCCTCGTCCTCGGTGAACGAGCCGGAGATCTGCACGGACCCCGGGAAGGTGGGCGTCTGCACGACCGGCGCCGACTGGATGACGTCGTCGAGCACGATCGCGAGCTGCGTGGTCGGACAGGTCGGTGCCCCGTTGTAGCACTGCGTCGCGAGCGTGTTCCACTGGTTCTGACCCGTATCGCTCAGGTCGACCGCCACGATCCAGCGGCCCGCCTGATCGATGTCGACGCCGGCGCTCTTGCGGACGAACACCTCGCCGGTCGCGTCCGACGGCCCGACGATGCAGGTCGTGTCGTCGAGGGTCGGCAGCTCGGACTGCCCGGCGGCCTCGTCCGGCGCCCCGCCGGCACACGACAGCACGGGGCGGAGCGACACGATGCCCGACACCGAGACCGCTTCGAGCGCATCCGCCTGGTCGCGAACGCCGGGCAGGTCGACGATCACGTTGCTGCCCTCGACGCGGACGTCGGGCTCGGCGATGCCGGTCGATTCCAGCTGGTCGCGGACGAGATCTCGGACGAACGACAGATCCTCACCCGTCGCCTCGTCGGTGTCGGGCGCCAGGATGACGCTGACCCCGCCTTCGAGATCGAGTCCGAGGGCGGGGTGCTCGTCGGTCGCGAGGTTCACCACGAGCAGCGCCGCGACGACGCCGACGAAGATCAGCATCGACGCCCAGAGGCGCTTGGTGTTCACGACCCTGCCGGGGCGTCGTCGTCCGACTCGGTCGACTCGGCGTCGCTCTTCGTGTCGTCCTTCGTCTTGGCATCGGACTTGTCGGCGCCGGACTTGGTCGTGAGCTGCTCGGCCTTGGCCGCGGCCGCCGCATCGTCGGCGACGGTGTCGACCTTGCGCTGCACCGCAGCACGTGCGATCCGGACCTGGACGTCGTCGTCGATCTCGAGCCAGAACCGATCGGGGCCGTCCTCACCGGTGATGAAGCCGAAGATGCCGGCGGTGGTGATGATCTCGTCGCCCACCCCGACCGACGACTGGAGCTCTGCCGCCTCCTTCATCCGCTTCCGCTGTGGGCGGATGAGCAGGAAGTACATGATCACACCGATCACGAGGAACGGGATCAGGCTGACGAAGATGTTCGGCGAACTCTCTTCGGCATTCGCGAGGAGGAAGGCAAGATGCATAGCGGCGAGCAATGCTAACGCCCGACCGGGCGGAAGTGCCGGACGGTCGTCGTCACCCGCACGAGATCAGCTCCAGACCTCGAGCACGTCGCGACGCAGGTCCTGGAACGTGCCCGCCATGATCGCCGCTCGCATCTGCTCGAGCAACCGCAGCGTCCAGGCCACGTTGTGCACGCTGACCAGGCGCGACGCGGTCGGTTCGCCCACCTTGAACAGGTGGCGGAGATAGCCGCGCGAGTGGCGGGCGCACACCGGACACCCGCATCGAGCGTCGATCGGCTCCTCGCTCAGTGAGAACTCCTGGCGCTTCAGGTTGACCCGTCCCTCACTGGTCAGCGCCGTCCCGTGCCGGCCGAGTCGGGTCTGCATCACACAGTCGAACTGGTCCACGCCGAGGTTGACGGCTTCCACGATGCTCGCCGGGTCGCCGACCCCCATCAGGTAACGGGGACGGTTCGCGGGCAGGTGCTCGATCGCCGCGGCGAGCGCCGGGATCATCTCGTCGCGGGTCTCGCCGACCGAGAGTCCGCCGATGCCATACCCGTCGAAATCGAGCACTGCGGTCCGTTCGGCCGACTCGGCGCGCATCGACTCGCTCACGCCGCCCTGGACGATGCCGAACAGGGCCTGATCGGCGCGTCTGTGGTGGTCGCGTGCCCGCTTCGCCCAGGCGTTGGTGCGTTCGAGAGCGAGTCGGATGACGTCGGGCGGGCTCGGGAGGGGCGGGCACACGTCGAGCACCATCTGGATGTCGGCGCCGAGCAGCTGCTGGGTCTCGACGGCACCCTCCGGGGTGAATCGGTGCTTGGTGCCGTCGTAGGTCGACGCGAAGGTGACCCCGTCGTCGTCGACGTCGGGTTCGAGCGAGAACACCTGGAACCCGCCCGAGTCGGTGAGGGTCAGCCCGCCCCAGCCGGCGAACTTCGCCAGCCCGCCGAAGTGGTCGACGACGTCGGCTCCGGGCCGCATCATCAGGTGGTACGTGTTGCCCAGCACGATCTGGGCGCCGAGGGCGTCGTAGTCGTCGGCGCTCAAGTACTTGATCGCACCCCGTGTCCCGACCGGCATGAACAGCGGCGTCGTGTAGCTGCCGTTGGCGGTCGTCGCCGTCCCGGCCCGGGCCGCCCCCTCCGTCGCCTCCGTCTCGAACTCCACCACATGCACGCCGCCCGAGCCTACGACCGGTCGGTTGAGGTCAGACCCCAACCGACCGAACAGGGCGTCGACCCCAGATCACGCTCGTCGGTTGGGGTCTGACCTCAACCGACACCGCGAGTCAGCAACATGGCGTCGCCGAAGCTCAAGAAGCGGTACTGCTCGGCCAGGGCCTCGTCGTACAGGCGTCGCCAGCGGTCACCGACGAAGGCGTGGATCATCATCAGCAGGGTCGTCTTCGGCAGGTGGAAGTTCGTCATCAGCACGTCGACCAGCTGCCACTCGTAGTCGCCGTGGATGAAGATGTCGGTCCGGCCCTCGAGTTCGCCCCGGGTCGCCGCCGACTCGAGCGCCCGGACGCTGGTCGTGCCGACGCACACCACACGACCGCCTGCGGCACGGGTGGCCCGGCACCGCTCCATCGTCTCGGACGGCACCCGGTAGCGCTCGGTGTGCATGCGGTGCTCGGTCGGGTCGTCCTCCATGACGGGACGGAACGTGTCGAGACCCACCACCAGCTCGACCTTCGCGATCTCGATGCCCCGTTGGGCCAGACGGTCGATCAGCGCCGAGGTGAAGTGCAGTCCGGCCGTCGGCGCCGCAGCTGAACCCGGTTCGCGGGCGTACACCGTCTGGTACCGGTCGGGGTCGTCGAGCCGCTCGGTGATGTACGGCGGCAGCGGCATCTCGCCGTGGTCGGCGAGCACGTCGAGCGAGTCGATCGAACCCAGCACCGTCACCGTGAACGTGTCGCCGGCCTCGGTGCGTGGACCAATCTCGACGACCTCCGTCCCGTCGGGAGCGAGCAGCCGCTCCCCCGGCTTCAGCTTGCGAGCCGGCCGGATCAGCGCCTCCCACACCGTGCGTTCCCCGTCGAGCGGTTCCAGCATCAGCACCTCGGCCTTGCCGCCGGTCGCTCGCCGCAGGGCCAGGCGAGCCGGGATCACCTTCGTCTCGTTCACGACGACGAGGTCGCCGGGACGCAGGATGTCGGGCAGATCGCGGACGTGCCGGTGCTCGGGCGCGTCGCTCCCCCGGTCGACCAGCAGGCGGGCGGCATCGCGGGGCTCGATCGGCGTCTGGGCGATGCGATCGTCCGGCAGCTCGTAGTCGAAGTCGCTGAGCAACATGGCGACCGTCGAGGCTATTGGTTCAGACTGAGCGAGTGGACCCCGACGACACCACCGAGACGCTCCGGCGCATCGCCGCGACGACCGCGAGTTCGCTCGCAGCGGTCGCACAGGAGTTGCGTCGACGCCACCCTGCCAGTTCGGCCGAGGCGATGACGATCGCCGGCGGCCGGCTCGTCCTGACCGGACCCGGTTTCTACGTCAACCGTCTCGTCGGCGGCGGTGTCGAACGTTCCCTCACGCCCGACGACCTCGCCACGGTGATCGAGCGATCGGCCCGTGTGGGAGTGCTCCCCGCTGTCGACGTGTCCGACGCAACCCATCCGCGCACCACCGACGTGCTGGGCCAGGTCGGCTTCGAACCATCGGCCTCCTCCACCACGATCGTGCGGTGGACGGGCGAGCGCCACCGACGCCCGGCCGACGGCATCCGCGTCCGCGTCATCGACCACCGTGAGACCGAACTCTGGAAGGAGCTCGCGGCCCGTGGTTGGGGCCACGCCACCCCCGCCGCTCGACGCATCAGCGACGAGTTCACCGACGCCGTCGCGGCGCTCCCCGGAGAGCATTTGCTCGTCACCACATCGACGGTCGACGGCCGACCGCTCGGTTGCGCCGGCCTCACGATCCATCACGGCATGGCGATGCTCGGCGGCATGTCGACGCTCCCCGACGAGCGCGGGCGAGGCGTGCAGGCCACCCTCGTCGCTGCGCGCATCGACTTGTCGCTCGTGGCGGGCTGCGACCTGATCGTTGCGACCGCCGCCACCGGCAGTCCGTCGGAGCGCAACCTCGTCCGGCTGGGGTTCGAGCCGGTCTCGTCGCTGACGACCCACGAACTCTCGGGCGACCCACGGTTCGCCGCACGCTCTGTGCGATCATGACCGACATGGCTGCTTCTCGTACTGTGCCCGTGCCCTGCGACGACGCCGGCTCGATGCCACTCCACGTGTGGGTGCCCGAGGGTGGTTCCGGCCCGGGCATCCTGCTGATCCAGGAGATCTTCGGTGTCGGCCCCTACATCCGGGCGGTCGCCCAGCGTCTGGTGGACGCCGGCTACGTCGTCGGTGCGCCGGAGGTCTTCTGGCGCTTCGCCCCGGGCTGGGAGGCGTCCCACGACCAGGCGGGTCTCGAGGCGTCGGTCGCCAAGGTCGGCGAGCTCGACCCGGCCACAGCGGCGCTCGACTGCGCCAAGGCACGCCGCACCCTCAGCGAGCTCGACGAGGTCACCGGAACGCCGGCGGTCATGGGCTTCTGCCTCGGCGGCACGCTGGCCTGGTCGGTCGCCGCCGGCGGCGGCCCGTCCGCGTGCGTCAGCTACTACGGGTCCGGCGTGCCGCAGATGCTCGATCAGATCGACAACGTCACCTGCCCGACGTTGTTCCACTTCGGCAACGCCGACGCCTACATCCCGAACGAGGGCGTCGAGGCGCTCAACGCCGCGATCGACGGCCACGACCGGTTCGTCCTCAACGTCGAGAACGCCGGCCACGCCTTCGACAACCACGAGTCGGAGATGTTCTGGAACGAAGCTGCCGCCACGGCTGCGTGGGCCAAGACGATGGCATTCCTCGGCGAACACGTGCCCGCCTGACCTGCCCACCTGACCACCCCCACCTGGCAGCCCGCCGCGACCACGTCGGGGAATGTCGGGCGGGTGCCGCGGGTATGCACCTGTATGACGCTCACCCTGTCCGACGGTCCACTCACATCATCCGGCCCCGCCGACGTCAACTACACGATCGACGGTCCACGGCATCGGATCCTGTTCGGCACGTTCCCGCGCCGCGTGCGCGCCGTGTTCGACGGCAAGGTCGTGCTCGACACGCGCCGGGGCCGGCTGCTGCACGAGTCGAACCTGCTGCCGGCGCTGTACGTCCCGGCCGACGACGTCGATGTGTCGCTGCTCCAGCGCACCGATCACACCACCCACTGCCCGTTCAAGGGTGACGCCACCTACTGGTCGATCGTGACCGACGACCGCACCGCCGAGAACGCCGTGTGGGGTTACGAACAGCCGCTCGAAGGAGCGGGGTGGCTCGCCGACCACGTCGGCTTCTACTGGGACCGGCTCGACGCCTGGTTCGACGAGGACGAAC
>NZZV01000050.1 GCA_002698945.1 Acidimicrobiaceae bacterium | reverse complement strand
GTCGTCGACGTGCTCCGTCACCAGGGGCGGCAGGCACGCGCGGAGCTCGCCGAGCACACCACCCTGTCCAACCAGGCACTCGCCACAATTCTCAACGACCTTGTGCAATCCGGTTACGTGCTGGAGGTCGAGACCCACGGCGCCCGACGGGGTCGCGGCAGGCCGGCGTTGCTGTACGAGTACAACGCGGAACGTCAGTGCGTACTCTCGCTCTACGTCGGACTTCGGTACTCGGAAGTATCGCTGTGCGACGGGTTGGGCCGGACGGTGGCCGACAACATCGAGTTCTCGCCCGGCTGGGACGCCGACCGCGTGGTGTCCGAGGCGGCAAGTCACATCGACTCCCTGCTCGGCGCGTCCCGCGTCGACCGGGAGCAGTGCCACATCGGGATCGTCGTGCACGGGTGGGTCGACACCCGCGCCGGCACCGCGACGAGCACCGACATGGGGTGGGACGGCGTGCCGATCGCCCACCTCCTCGCCGACGCGACCGGGCTCGACGTGACGGTGCACGAGGCGTCTCGAGCGGCGGCCATCGCCGAATATCGTCAGGGCGCGGCCGCCGGAGCCCATCGAGCGATGGTGTTCAACGTCGGTCCCGAGATCACGGCGACGCAGGTGACCGATGGCGTGCTCGACACGGGCTCGGGCGGGTTCGCCGGCATGGTCGGCAAGTGTCAGGTGCCCGATGCCGACGGCCGCCTCACCCCCATCGACTCGCTGATCGGCAGCTTCGTCTCGAAACGGCGATACACCGAGATGAGCGGGAAGCACGTCGACTGGATGACCGACGTCTACCGCCTCGCCCGGCGCGGCGACCCGATCGCTCGCGAGGTGCTGGAGATGTCGATCGACGTGATCGGCTACGCGGCCTCGTGGCTCGTGACGATCACCAACCCCGAGCGGCTCGTGCTGACCGGCGCGATGGGTGACTACGACGACGACCACAAGTCGAAACTGCTCGCCCGGATCGTCGAACTCACCGACCCGCGGATGTTGCACGAGTGCAGCATCCACTTCTCCTCGCTGGCGCGACAGGCGTGGATCCGGGGTGGCGTGCACGCCGCGCTCGACGAGCAGCGTCGGAGCGATCCGCTCACCGGGTGACCGCGCGGCGGATCGAGGGGCTCAGCGGCGGTGGTGGCTGAGCATGTCGGCGACGCAGACCGGCCCGTCGACGCCCTCGGCCTCGAACGTCAGGCGGGCGGTGACGCGTACCCCGGCGTCGGACTCGTCGACCGCGACGACCGTCGGCGACACCCGGATCCGGGAACCGACCGGGACGGGGCGGACGAATCGCACGCGGTCGAACCCGTAGTTGAGCGACTGTTCGAAACCGGCGACGGTGTAGATCCGACGAGCGAGTGGCGGGCCGAGCGAGAGCACCAACATGCCCTGGGCGATCGTGCCGCCGAACGGGCTCGCCGCCGACCGCTCCACGTCGACGTGCGACCAGTGATCCGCGAAGGTCAGCTGCGCGAATCGGTCGATCATCGGCTGATCGATCGTCACCCAGTCGCTCTCACCGAGCGGGGTGTCCATCGCCGCTCGCAGCTCGTCGAGGTCGGAGAACATGCGTGGCTCCATCGGACGAGTATGGGACAGGAGGTGTCGGATACCTCCTGTCCGGGGTGCGGTGATGGTGCGCGCCGAGCGCTGATCGGAGTCGGCGCGCGGTCGCTGCGCCGCAGCCTCGCCCGCCCGATCTGACCGGATGCCGGCTGCGAGTCGCCGACCGGTCAGCGACCGAGGGCGACGATCAGCCCGGCGAGGCCGGTGGTCCAGGCGACGAGTGCCCACGTCTGGGTGCGGATCGACTGGTGCATCTCGCTGCGCAGGTTCGCTTCGAGTGCACGCATGTCGGCCCGCACCGACCCGAACTCCGACTCCATCTGTGCGCGCATCGATGCGAGGTCGGACTTGGTGGCGACGTCGGCCCAGCCGACCGGTGGCAACAGGCTCATGTCGTTGTTCGCCACCCGATCACTCGTCGCTGCCTTGATGAGCTCATAGATTTCGTGCCGTTCGGCCTCGCTGATCGACATGACGGTCGACTCCCTCCGGATCGCAGTTCCGGGTGTTATCGCACCGATCCGGTCTCCCACGAGACCGCTGGAGCCAACAGTACCAGCACGGTCCGCGCTGCGGTCCCGAGGCCGGCCGGTAGTACCTACCCTGATCAACTGCCGAAGTATCAGCTGTTGTTACTAGTATGCATTGTGTATATTCTTGCGGCGTGACGGTGACGAGCGGAGAAGTGCTACGTGGGGCCCGGGAACGTGCCCAGATGTCGCAAACCGAGTTGGCCGCGCGAGCCGGCGTGGCCCAGTCGATGATCAGCGCGTACGAGAACAACCGGCGGGAGCCGACCTATTCGACGCTCGTGCGGCTGCTCGGTGCGACCGGCCACACCGTCGCAATCGTGCCGCTCGCCACCGCCGAATCGCACCAGTCCGGGACCCTCCGAGAACTGCAACGCCATCGACGGCGAATCGTGTCGCTGCTCGAGCGCAGGGGCGTCCATCATCCCCGCGTCTTCGGCAGTGTCGCACGCGGCACGGACACGCCCGGTCAGAGCGACATCGACCTGATGGTCGACCTCGATCCCGGCGTCGGTCTCGTCACACTCATCGGGCTCGAGCGCGAGTTGAGCGAGCTGCTCGGTCGCCCCGTCGACCTGGTCCCGTTCGACTCCATGAAGCCCGCCGTGCGCGATCAGGCGCTGGCCGAGAGTGTCGCGTTGTGAGCCGGCGAGACATCCAACGGCTCGACGACATCGAGGCGCGGCGATCCGCTCGGCGCACATTGCAGCACGTAGTTGGCCGGCCCGGGCAATCCGACCGGGACCGACAGGCTATGTCAACATAAGTGCTTGCAGGTGAATAAGCACGGTGCTTATTCTTGACCCTGTGCTTATTGATGTCGAGCGGGAGCTCAGGAACGCAGGTCTGCAGATTTCGATCCGGCGGATCGACGACGACCTGGCCGACGCGGTCCTCGACGTGCACGCAGACGGACGCGAGATTCGCTTCGTCGTCGACTACAAGTCGCGAGCCCCGTATCCGAACGAGGTGGACCGGCTGGGACCACGCCGCGAGCGCCTGGCCGAACTCGGCCATCCGTTGATCGCCGCGACCTTCGTCAACGGCTCGATTGGGGAGGTGCTGACCGCTGCCGGATGGTCATGGGCCGACGAGCACGGCAACTTCGACATCCGGGGACCGGGCCTGCTGCTCAAGCAGCGAACGACCTCCACACCGCCGAAGCGAGCGAGCGACTCCTTGCCCAAGGGCACGGGAAGCCACGCCATCATCCGCAACCTCATCAAGGACTCAGCCGCCTCAATCGAGATACAGACGACGTCGGTCGCATCGCAGGCGAGAGTGACCCAGCCCCGCGCTTCTCAGGTGATGAGCAAGCTGCAGCAACTCGGCTTGGCGGCGAAGTCCGATACTGGACGTTGGACGATCCCCGACCGAGCGGCCCTGCTCGAGCGGTTCCTCGACGAGTATCCCGGGCCAGGCGGAGCCGAGGAGTACTACTACAGCCTCGACAGCCCGCTCGACGCCGCCATGCAGTTGGCGCAGCAACGTCCGTCCGGCCTGGAGTTGGCCATCTCCGCCGATGTCGGCCCGGACCTGATTGCACCATGGCGCCGGTCGGAGAAGCTGACGATCTATGTCGAGCCGAAGTCGGCACACCTCCAGTTGGACGCTGTCGTCGCCAGTAGTCCCAGCGCGGCGAACATCATCGTTCGCGTGCCACAGGACACTTCGGTCTTCCCGACGCCGAGGCTGGTGGCCGTGCACGCCGACACGGAACTTCCGTTGGCTGATCCCGTCCAGATGGTGTGGGACCTCATCGAACTCGGCGGCGCCGACCGTGCCGAGGCAGCTGAATCGCTCAAGCGCTGGATCCTCGATCAACCATGAGTGTCGTCGTACTGCGCTCGGGATCGCTGGCCGAGGACGGCGGCTTCGTGGCGCTCGCGGATGTCGCCGAGGTCGCTCGCGGTGTGAACTATCGCCTCATCGGGGATCACATGGTCCAGCTCCTCGCTGCACGATGGAACCTCGACGCCGAACTGTTCAGGCTCACCGGCGACGCCGATCTCGGGGTCCCGCCGATCGCTGTTCAAAAACCCACCCTCGTCGACGCCCTCCTGGACCGCGGATACGAACGCTCCGATGGGAATCGATTCGGCCGCACACTGGCGACTGGCTCCAGCGGCCCCAACGCCTCGGCGGGAGCACGTGCTGTCGTCGACGTCCTCGTGCCCGCGTACAGCTCTCGGACTCGAAGCAACGTCCGCTTCGCCGATCACCTGGTGACGACTGAAGTCCCCGGTCTGGCGTTCGCCCTTCGGCGCGAGCCGGTGGTGCTTTCGCTCGAGCTCCACCGACTCGGCGGCGAGGTGTTCGAGATCGACGTGACGGTTCCCGACGAGGTGTCAGCCCTCGCACTCAAGACCCTTGCGACAACCGTCCGGCAGAAGAGCACAGACTTCAGTGACATCTGGCGCTGCTTGGAAATCTGCTTCGCTGCAGGGTTGGGACCGGACAGCTTCAGTGACCACGACGACATCGTCAGATCCGTCGAGCTCGTCACGTCGCTCTTCGCCGACCTCGACGGAGTTGGCATGCGCATGGTCGTCGAGGACCGCAGGCTGAACGAACAGGCTGCTGCGGCGCTGCACACCAGAATCCGTGCGCTCTCCGCTCGGCTGTTCGGCAAGTGAGATCGTGGCCATGGGGCCCGCGCCGAATGGCGCTCGCCGGCAGGATCACGCCAGGACCAGGGTCAGTACCGTGACGAGCAGGCCGAGGGTGGCGAGCGTGACTCCTTGGGCGGCCAGGATCCACGTCACCAGCGAACGCTGAAGACGGTTCTCGAGCGCCCCCATCTCGATTCGGAAGTCGGCTCGCAGATCCGCCATCTCTGCGGTGAGGTCGGAGCGAAGCAACGCCAAGTCGTCGTGGGTCGCTAGGTCGGTCCAGTCGATCGTGGGTATCGCATTCATGACGATGCGCGCACCTTCCTCGCCGAGCGAGGACAGCTTGACCCGCTCGTACAGGTCGAGTCGTTGGGATTCGGTCAGTGCCACGATGGTACTCCTCCAAGAGGTGGCGATCGCCGAGGCGATCCGCTCGATGAGGGGCGACCCTGCGCGCCGACCAACAACGGGTGATGTGCAACCCTACGGCTGTGGTGTCACAGCGTTGTTCGCGCACGACGAGGGTTCCGGAGAACAAGGCCGAGTGGGGACACGCTCCCGCGGAGTAGGAGTCGAGGACGACGAGCTCGCTCCGGTGGCCGATTCCCGACGAGACGTCTGACCGCAGCCGACGATCAACAGGAGATCGCAGGCGCTTGGAAGGGTGCGCTGGCGCTCGCCAACACATCACCGTCGCTGATTCCGGTATTCGGTGATGACGTCGAACTCGGCTGAGGCAGGATCGACCAGGACGCCTGCCGGTTTGTCGTCGACGGCGGCCCACACCGCGATCGTGTGGTTGAGTTCGGGTCCGTTCGCTGCCTTCGCCCGGATGCCGTAGCCGGCGACACCGGCAGGGGGATCGCCTGGCCATCCCCATTTCGGCATGCTGCGCTTCGACGACGTCGCCGGCCGGGCCTGCTTGGAGCGGCTCGAACTGCTCGACGACCGACGCTCAGGTTTGGTGGAGGTCGTCCGCTTCGGCGGTCGTGGTGGCGGCGAAGTCGGTGACGACACGAACGGGGCGCCCTTCTCCGCCGGTGACGCGTCGAACGAATAGCGCACGGCGAGCTCGGCTGCTCCGACATCGACGGCGCCGTCGGCGTCTGCGAACACCTGACCGAGGTGGCTGAGTGCACACACCGTGAGGCCGGCGAACTCGAACTTCGGCTTTGGGAGCGACGGGGCGGACGACCTCCGACTCCGGCCCACCAACCGGAGCCACCGCGGCGTCGAGCCGGAGTTGGAGCAGGCTCGCGATGTCGAAGGTGTTGCGGCAGTTGTTGGTGAGTTCGCACCGGGTCCAACCGTCGCCGCTGCGAGGGATCTCGAAGCCGCGCTGGTAGATCTCCTGCGACTGGTCGGCGAGCAGCATCAGGCGGCGGCGAAGTGCCGGGTGGCCGCCTCGTCTCACGGTCGGATACGAGTGCCCGGCACCGTGCCGTCGGGCGTGGTCGACGAGGGAGAGGGACCTGCTCCACTGGTGGTAGGAGGAAGAGCCTGACCTTGCGGCGGTGTCGTCGGTTGGTGAGGAAGAACCGGGCAGCAGGTCGAGGCAGGTGTTGCGTGACCAGACCGCTGCCCGCACTCCTAGCGGCCGGTCGGCGTGCGCAGGCGCAACCGCACTGCGGTCCATACCTCGATCCGGCTCTGGCATCGGGCAGTATCTACGTATGAGCCGATCGCTTCGGGAGCCAGGCCCACGGGCATCCGCTGTGCTCCGCCCGAAGGCTCGTCTCATGACAACGCTCGGCACCGAGCTGATCAGCAGTGAAGCGGTGGCCATCACAGAGCTGGTCAAGAACGCCTTCGACGCGGACGCTTCGGTCGTACTTGTACGCCTCAGAGGTGAACTCAACGAGTCGGGCGGCGTCGCTCGCAGCACAGCTGTTCTCGAGGTGATGGATGACGGGCACGGGATGGACGCATCCGTTGTGGCTGACGCCTGGCTCCAACCAGCGACTGGACACCGGCGGAGCAACCACACCTCGCCGGGTGGGAGGCGCGTACTCGGTGAGAAGGGTGTTGGCCGCTTCGCCGCCGCCAAGTTGGGGTCGCAGCTGGAGATGACCACACGGATGGCGACCGAAGACGAGGTCGTCATGAAGGTCAACTGGGACGAGTTCGAGGACGCCGATGCCTTCCTCGACGAGGTCAAGATCGGTTGGCACCAGCGAGGCGACGGCTTCTTCGGACCGAGTGGTGAAGCCGCAGCAGTCTGGGCTGAAGTGTTCGCGGTTTACGCCTCGTCGGCCGTGAGCGGCGGAGTCCCAGACGGTTCAACCGGGACGCTTCTACGGACGTCGGAGCTCCGAGTCGACTGGACGGCGGCGCTTGTTGAGGAGATCCGCAGGTCATTGGCTCGACTTGTGAGCCCCTTCCAGGACCACGACGGGCTGCACGCAGAGTTCCGCATTCTTCTCGACCTCCCGAGTGCGTTCGGCGTCGCAAGCGGGTTCGTCGAGCCGTCCGACGAATTCTCAGATCCTCCGTACCGACTCGACGCCTCGATTTCTCCGAATGGGGCTGCTCGCATCCAGCTCGGTGGCACTGAGCTGCAGAGCAGCGCTCGGCAGGTCACACTGGCGAACTCGGACGGCGCCCTCCCCCTCCGCTGTGGACCATTCGAGCTGCGACTGAGCGTCTGGAATCGTGACGCCGGATCGCTCAAGGAGCTCGCCGACGGCTCCGAGACGGTCAAGTCGCTCCGCTCCACTCTCGACGACATCGCGGGTATCAGCGTGTACCGCGATGGCTTCAAGGTGCTTCCCTACGGCGAGAGGGGAGATGACTGGCTGGGCCTCGACCTGCGGCGTGTCCAGTCGCCGACCCGACGGGTGTCGAACAACCAGGTCGTCGGGTACGTCAGCATCTCTCGGGACCACAATCCTGAACTGCTCGATCAGACCAACCGGGAAGGGTTCGTTGAGACGGACGCGGTAGGAGATCTCCGCTCGGCCGTTCGTCAGCTCCTCGCCATCCTTGAGAACGAGCGCTACGCATCCCGGCCGCGTCGGACGCGGAAGCAGCGCGGTGGACTCCTCGATCGTGTCGATCTCACCGAGCTTCGCGACGCCATCGCGGAAGCGATTCCCAGAGATGAACGGATCAAGGCGATTGTCACGGACCTCCAACGGGAGCTGGACGAACGGGACGAGCGAGTGGGCGAGGTCCTGGCTAGGTATCACCGACTAGCGACACTGGGTCAGCTCGTGGACCGCGTGATCCACGAACTCGGACAACCGCTTGCCGCGATCCGGCAGGCGTCGACTCTGGCCGCGGAAGACCTCGATGCCTGGGATCCTAAAGAGTTGAACGATGTTGGCGAGTCGATGGCGAAGTCACTCCGCAAGCGTGTCAACGTCATCCTGAAGCAGGTGGGTGTCGCTGGTGATGTGGTGCGGCGCATCGCTCCGCTGGGCAGCCGTCGGCGCGGGAGGCCGCTCGAGTACGAGATTGAAGAGGCGATCCGCGATGCGGTCGAGCTTCTGTCGGACGAGGCGAAGAAGGTCGGCGCGAAGATCGTACTCCCGGACACACGCACGATGGTGACGATCGACGGCGCCGAGCTGCAGGAGGTGCTCGTGAACTTGTTGACCAACAGCCTTCATTGGCTGAAGCGGGTCGATCGGTCAGAGCGCGTCATCGCGTTCGAGGTCGAGCGGAACAGCGATGGAAGTGTCGCGTTGACCATAGAGGATTCGGGCCCTGGGGTTCCCGAGTCGGACCGAGAAATGATCTTCGAGCCGTACTTCACTACCCGTGAGGACGGTGTGGGCCTCGGCCTGTCAATCGCCGGTGAGATCGTCACGGACTACTACGGCGGCGAGTTGGAGCTCCTCCCGCCGGGGCCACTCGGGGGAGCTAGGTTCCGGGCCACCATGCGAAGAAGGGTTGGGAGCGGTTGAGTTGGCGGATCCTGGTCGTCGAGGACGAAGACGATATTCGTGAGCAGACCGTCGATCTACTGAGCGGTTCGGTCCCTTCGGTCGAGGGCATCCCCGCAGACATCCGCGCCACCGGCTCGTTCGACCAGGCGCTGCACCTTCTTGAGTCCGAGCCGTTTGATGTGGTCGTGCTCGACATAAGGGACCAGAGCGTGGTGGACGGCTCGCCCACTGACGACGCCGACTCGGGCCTAGACGT
>NZZV01000049.1 GCA_002698945.1 Acidimicrobiaceae bacterium | reverse complement strand
CGGTCATCGACACGACGTTGCCCGCGTCCTGGAGGTCGCGCACGATCCGGAGCTTGTCGTCCGGTTCGACGCGTGCGTGGACGGTATCGACATCGAGCTGCTCGGCGATCCGCTGCGCCGTTCTGGGATGGTCACCGGTGATCATGACGACCCGGATCCCGGCCGAGTGCGCCTCCCTGATCGAGTCGGCGACCTCGTCGCGCGGGGGATCGACCATGCCGACGACCCCGAGCCAGACGAGGCCGTCCTCGTCGCCGGGCCCGATCGTTCGTGACGTTCGGTCGAGTTCTCGGTACGCGACGGCGAGCGTGCGCAGGGCCCGATCGGCGAGCCCGTTGACGATCGCCATGAGTGCGGCACGCCGTTCGTCGGTGAGCGCGACGTCGTCGTCGTCGATACGCTCGCGGTCGCACCGCCCGAGCAGGACGTCCGGTGCCCCCTTGGAGATCACGAGCATGCGCTCGTCGTCGCCGTCGCGTTGCAGGGTCGTCATCATCTTGCGCTCCGAGGTGAACGGCACCACGTCGATGCGGTCGAACCGAGCCGTGCGAACGGCCACGTCGGCGAGCTTCTGTTCGGCGACGAGGAACGCGATCTCGGTGGGATCGCCGTGTACCTCCCACTGGCCGTTGCCGTTCGACTCGATCATTGCATCGCTCGACAGAGCACCGGAGGTCAGCAGGTATCGCAGGTCGGCGGCGAGTGCGCCACCCTGGAGTCGCTTCCCGTCGACGACGGCGTTGCCGACCGGGCGGTACCCGACGCCGGTGATCTCGATCTCGACATCACCGACGACGGCGGCGACGATCGTCATCTCGTTGCGAGTCAGGGTGCCCGTCTTGTCGGTACAGATGACCGAGGCCGAGCCGAGTGTCTCGACCGACGAGAGCCGTTTCACGATCGCGCCGTGCTCGGCCATCCTCTGGACGCCGAGCGCCAGCACCACCGACATGATCGCGAGCAGTCCTTCCGGCACGGCCGCGACGGCCAGCGAGACACCGACCACGAGGGCGTCGATCACCCCGGTGAACGAGCGGTCGTCCGACGTGAGGAGCACCGATCCGACGACGACGACCGACAGCCCGACGACGAGCAGACCGAGCATCTTGCCGAGCCAGGAGATCTGCCGTTGCAGCGGTGTCTCGCCCGAGTCCGCGGTGCCGAGCAGGTCGGCGATCCGTCCGATCTCGGTGCCCATTCCGGTCGCGACCACGAGGGCCCGCCCGTGACCGCGGGTGATCGCGGTGCCACTGAACACCATGTTCGCGCGGTCGGCGAGCGGTGTGTCGGTCGGGAGTGGCGCCGTGACTTTGGTGACCGGCTGACTCTCGCCGGTGAGCGGCGCCTCGGCGACGTCGAGACCGGTGGCGTCGACGACCCGACAGTCGGCGCTGACCGCAGCGCCCTCCTCGAGGACGACGACGTCACCGACGACGAGCCCCGCCGACTGGACGCGCACGACCCGCCCGTCGCGGACGACGAGTGCGTGGGGCGCGCTCAGGTCCTTCAGAACCGCCACCGCCCGCGCGGTGCGCAACTCCTGCCACAGCCCGAGCGCTGCGTTCAGGAGCACGATCGACGCGATCACGGACGGCTCGATCGGGAACCCCTCTGCCCCCTCGGCCACCCACGCCACCGATGAGATGACGATCGCTGCGAGCAGTAGTGCGACGAGGGGGTCGTCGAACTGGGCGAGGATCCGCTGCGAGAGCGGGACCGGCGGTGCCTCGACCAGCTCGTTGGGGCCGTCGCGTCGCAGCCGGTCAGCGACCTCGTCGTCGGTGAGACCCCGACCGACGTCGGTGTCGAGCCGGGCGACCGTCTCGTCGACGGCGACGGCCCAGGGAGCGGCGGGTGGAGCAGACATGCGAGCGAGCCATGCTCGCACGTCCCTGAACGACGTTCGACCCTCGCTTCGGTGCTGCGGTTCGGTCTCGATCTCGCGGCGGCGCCGTACGTCGCTGCGATCGACACGGCGGCGTCATCGAAGCGCGGTGCTCGCCGGCGGAGCGGCAATACTGGCGAGCCATGGCAGCGGTGAGCCTCCCGGACGGATCGAACCGCTCCGCCCCCCGACTCGCCGTCCTGCTCACGGGCCTCATGCTCGTCACGCTGGTCGCACTGTCGCCGGCCCGTCCCGTCGCAGCACAGTCGGAACCGACGGACCGCTCGCCCGAGCAGGAACTGGTCGAACGACATGCACCGATCGTGATGGTGCGCGAACAGTCGGCGCCGTGCGACACCGACGGCGAACCGTTCGAACCCGCACCGGTCGACATCGTGCTCGAGAACCCCGAGATCTTCCTGCGTCAGGTCGGCAACGACGACCCCGTCGCGCAGCGAGGTCCGAGCGGTGCCGACCTGTTCGACCTGCGAGAGGGTTGGTACCTCGACTTCCCCGGTGACGCCCTCGAACCGGGGTGCATCTTCGAGCAGGACTTCTGGCGGTTCTACGACGGGCAGAGCGTGACGTACGCCCACATCGCCGTCGAAGACGACCGCCCCGGGTTCCTCGCCGTCCAGTACTGGTTCTTCTGGTACCACAATCCCGCCAAGAACGATCACGAGGGCGACTGGGAGTTCGTGCAGCTCCTCTTCGAAGCCGACTCGGTGACCGAGGCGCTCGCCGCGGACCCCGTCTCGATCGGGTACGCCCAGCACACCGGCGGCGAGCGAGCTGTGTGGAGCGACGAACGTATCGAACGCGTCGACGGTCGGCCGGTCGTCTACGCGGCGCAGGGCTCGCACGCCAGCTATTTCGAGTCCGGTCACTTCCTCGGGCGGAGCAGCAGCGAAGGGTTCGGTTGCGACGACACGACCGGTCCGTCGCGTCGCCTCGATCCGGCCGTGGTTCTCCTGCCGGCCGCGGTCGACGATGCGGATGATCCGTTCGCGTGGCTTGCGTTCCAGGGTCGCTGGGGCCAACGAGAACCGAGCTTCTTGAACGGTCCCACCGGACCGTTCGCCAAGGACCGATGGTCGGCGCCGGTGTCCTGGCACGAGGGACTGCGGACGTCCAGCGTGATGATCCCCGGCGGCGAGCGCTTCGGCAATGACGTCGTCGGCACGTTCTGTCGGTCGGCAGAGGTGGGCTCGACGGTGCTCACCCGCACGCTCCGCTCACCGTTGACGACGGTGGTCGTCGTCACCCTGATGCTGCTCGCCGCGATCCGGCTGGTGCGGTCGACGCGGTGGTCGCCGGTCGAGGTCCGTCCCCTCCGCTCGGAGCGAGCGGTCGGCCAGATCCTGCGAGCATCCGTGCGCGTCTGGCGGAGGCGGCCGGGTGTGATGCTCACCGTAGGGCTTCTCTATGCCCCCGTCGCCGTCGCCACCGCCGTGATCCAGGCCGGGGTGTTCGCGATGCCGTTCGTGGACGAACTCGTCGAAGTCGCCGGCGAGCGCAGCGGCGTCGCATTCCTGATCTCGATCGCGATCGGTGGTCTCGCCGACTTGTTGACCTTCGTGTTCATCGTCGCGATCGTCGTCCGTGCCATGGATGACGACACGCCGGCACGGCCCGTGGTGCCGTCCTGGTCGGAGATCGGTCTCCTGCTCCGTGCCGTGGCGCGGGCGGCGGTCGTCGTGGGCGCGTTGCTGCTGAGTGTCGTCGGCATCCCGTGGGCGATCCGTCAACTCGTCCGCTACCAGTTCGCGCCACAGGCGATCGTGACCGAGGGCGCCGACGCGAAGGGAGCGCTCCGGAGAAGCACCGAGCTCGTGCGAGGTCGGTGGTGGTGGACCGCCGGGGTGGTGCTCGGCGTCGAGGTGGTCGTGGCGACGATCGGCTTCGGCGTGGCGGTGGCCGTGCTGCTGATCGTCCGCACCCTGCCACTCTGGGGCTTCAACCTGGTCAGCTCGGCGATCTACGTCCTGTTGGTACCGGTCGCGGCAGCGGCCGTCTCGTACGCCTACGGCACGCTCACCGCGCGCGCAGGGGCGAGCCGGGAACCCGAGATGGTCAGCCAGCCCACGACGAGCTAGTGGGCAACACTCAGTGGTGTCCCCGATCGGCACATCGGGGGCGCGGTTACACGGGTGATCGGCCGCGCGATAGGGGACAGTCGGCCGTGATCGAAATGCCGGCTATGTGTGCGATATTCCGGCGAGCAGTTGTGTCGTTCTGCTCGGGGGCTGCCGGGATTTGGATCGCGAACCGGGCGTTCGACCAAGGCGTCCGCTCGGCATGGTTGTATCCGTTCGCTTGGGCGCGCCGATTGTCGATGTTCGCGGGGTGGCACCATGGAACCTGTGAGGGTTGTCTGGTTGGTGCTCGGAGCCGTTCTGCTCGCCGCGTGTGGCGGGTCAACGACTGATGGCGGCGTTGCGGGATCGGTTGCCAACACCGATTGGGCTCTCGAAGGAGTCAGCCCAGACGACCGGCATCTCGTCGTGTCGACGTTGTTCGGCGGGGTTGCATCGGGCTGCACCCGGTTCGAAGGCTGGGAGGTGACCGAGTCGGACGACGTTGTTGAGATCGACGCTCGACTCTGGCAACGGCGCGCTCCGTCTGGATGCACGGACGAGGGCGTCGTGGAACTGCTGCAAGTCGATCTGGGTCAGCCGCTCGGTGACCGGCAGTTGGTGGGTTGTGGCGAGGACGACTGCGAAGCGACCATTGCCGATGCCGGGCGCCTAACCGTCGGGCAAGTCGTTGCTGAAAACGACGCCGTCGCCGTGGCGGACGGATCGGGCCTCGACGTCTACTCGGCGACTGGTGACGTGGTTGCGGACGGCCCCAGGGCGATCTCCGGGAGTGTGTATACGATCGGCGACGACGCGATGGTGATCAACGAAACAAGCGGCTCTGCTGTTGCGGTTGGCCTAGCGTCGGGCGAGGAGATCTGGCGGACCACGGGATGGATCGCGGCAGCGAGTGAAGAAGCGGTCTATGTGTGCCGGGGTCAGGACTCGGACGGGTTCGCGGCCGTCGACGCGACCACCGGTGAGGACCTTTGGACGACCGATACTGCCTGCGAACTACTGGTCGTCCATGACGACGTATTGACGATCGTTGCACACGACCCGAACGTCGATGGAGGCCATCGCTTGGTCGTCGTGGACGCGGCGAGCGGTGAGGTGATCTCCGACGAGGTGTTGCTGGATGGGTACGACGATCGAGTCACCGGTTTCGAAGGGGCGATCGCTGTGGGTTCGAACACGGTTGTCACCGGTCCTCAGGCGAACCTGGTGGTGCTGTCCCAAGACGGAACTGAACTTGCTCGCCAGCCTCGCGGGCTTGGCTTCCCGCTGGGTGAATCAGAAGGCGTCGCCATCCTCGGAGCTCATGATCGGACACTGGGGTACGACGTTGCCGAGCATGCCGAACTCTGGACCCTCGACGGCGATCCGTTCTCAACGATCTCGGTGGTTGATGGGTCGGTGTGGTCGCTCGATCGGGGGAACGGGGCCGTTTCACGTGTCGACCCGCGATCCGGCCAAGTGCTGTGGACCACCCCGATCGGCGCGACGAGCAGCTTTGACGCGACAACGAACAGAGGTACCGCCTACATCCTGACCACTCAGGCACTCATCGCAGTCGACAATGCGAATGGCGAACTCCTCTGGTCCGAACACAGGCCCTACCGCGCCGGTTGAGCCTTGCTCCCCTCTCTGTCAACCTGGTGTGAGGCAGTTCCAGTTGTTGATTCGTTGAGTTGAGGGCGGGGAGGAGACCCCGATATGACTATCCGTGATTCTTCGGTCGAGCGCGCCCAGGCTGGCGTGGTGACCGATCCGATTCCTGATCCCCAGGTGCCCGAGCGATCGCGAGGGCGCCGCCAGTTCAGCGCGAAGTACAAGGCGCGCATCTTGGACGAGTACGACGGCCTCGACAAGGCCGGCAAGGGTGCCCTGTTGCGCCGCGAGGGCTTGTACACATCGTTGATCTCGGAGTGGCGCGGTCAACGCGACCGTGGCGCGCTCGAAGCGCTCGGGCGTCGCGCTGGGCGCCCACAGACCGATCAGCGTGATGCCGAGATCGCCCGCTTGAAGCGGGAGAACGAACGCTTGGCCGAGGATCTCGGCAAGGCCCGCACGGTGATCGAGGAGCAGGGAAAGCTCTCAGCGTTGTTGGATCAGCTCGCTTCCGGCAACGCCTCGACCCGACGGAGCGAGACGAAGTGACCGCGATGGTCGACACCGCGATCGAAGAGTTGACCCCGGTCGTCGGTGTTCGCAAGGCGTGCGCGGCAGTCGGGGTGGCGCAGGCCGACTGGTATCGCCGGCACCGCCAGACACCGGCACCGCCCAAGCCGCAGCGCCCGCGTCGTCCGCAACCCCGGGCGCTGACGCCAGACGAGCGAGCTGCTGTCCGCGAGGTGCTCAACAGCCCCGAACATGTCGATGAGGCACCGGCGACGGTGTACGCGAAGTTGCTCGACGAAGGCACGTATCTGGCGTCGGAACGCACGATGTATCGCATCCTCGCCGACCACGGCGAGGTGAAGGAACGCCGTCGTCAGGCGACGCATCCGCCGGCGAAGAAGCCCGAGTTGATGGCCGACGCGCCGAACCGTGTCTGGTCGTGGGACATCGAGCGCCACGAGGTGCTCTTGGACCGTGTGGTGATGAAAGGGCACCACCGTCGGCTCGTCGCAGCGGGCCGGTTGAAGCTGAGGGCAGCCTGATCCGGGAGACGCCGGGGAGGGTGGAAGCAGCCCTGACGAAGCCGGGACGTGCCAGCACTGTCAGATGGTGCGGGTCCGGCGAGCGAGACGGGAAGGTGTAACGACAGTGAACCAGCGTATGAACGCCTCTCAAGAGAGCACCACCAGCTCGAACCTGACGGATCTGGGCTGGGTTGCAGCGCGCACCCGTGTTGGGCGGGGAACTCTTCGACCGGTTGATGTCGCCGGTCGGGAGGCCACACCGAAGGCCTGCGGCGTAGGTGTGGCGAAGCTGCAGGGGCATAGTTGGGCACCGACCCCGTCGAACGGTCCAAGAGTGAACGTGGGAACCACCGCAACGGTCCCTCCCCTCCGTCCAGCCAGGTCGGCGGGTGGGAGAGCGCGTCGTCGGCTGATGCCGTCGCGGTGGGGCGGAGGACCCGTAGTAGTCCGAGCACGGGAAAGCCGTGTACATGGCGAAGGGGTCCAGCGTGTTCGCAGCAACCAAGCAAGTCGAGGAGGTCGCTGGTGAATATCGGCGCTCCGTGGCCGAGCCTCGCCGAGGCCGAGCCGCGGGTACTCGCAATGCAGACGAAGCTGCACCAATGGGCGACCAGTGATCCTGGTCGTCGTTTCGATGACGTGTTCAACCTCGTGTATGACCCGGCGTTCCTCGTCGTGGCGTGGAGTCGGGTGCGAGGCAACAAGGGGGCACGAACCGCCGGGATTGATGGCGTGCGACCGCGCGACATCACCGTCGGTGTCGGGGAGTTCCTCGACGGGTTGCGAGATGATCTCAAGGCCCGCCGGTTCGCTCCGGTGCCGGTCCGCAAAAAGACGATTCCCAAAGCGTCGGGCAAGGTCCGGCGCCTCGGGATTCCGACGGTTGCGGATCGGGTCGTGCAAGCCGCGTTGAAGCTGGTGCTCGAGCCGATCTTCGAGGCGGACTTCAAGCCATGTTCGTATGGCTTCCGTCCGAAGCGTCGGGCCCAGGACGCGATTGCTGAGATTCACTTCTTCGGATCACGCACCTACGAGTGGGTGTTCGAAGCCGACATCACAGCATGCTTCGATGAGATCGATCACACCGCCTTGATGGGCAGAGTGCGAGACCGGATCGGAGACAAACGCGTCCTGAGCCTGGTGAAGGCGTTCCTGTCCGCTGGCATCCTCACCGAGGACGTCACCGCCAGGGCAACGATCACCGGCACCCCGCAAGGCGGGATCCTCTCACCACTGTTGGCCAACATCGCCCTGTCCGTGATCGACGAGCACTTCACCCAGAAATGGGAAGCGCTCGGCCCCTCATGGACTCGTGCCAAGCATCGCCGCGCCGGCGTTGCGGCCATGCGACTCGTCCGCTACGCGGACGACTTCGTGGTCATGATCACCGGCACCCGCGACGACGCCGAAGCACTCTGGGATGAAGTCGGTCAGGTGCTCGCACCGATGGGCTTGCGCCTATCGGAAGAGAAGTCGAGGGTCTGTCACATCGACGAGGGTTTCGACTTCTTGGGGTGGCACATCCAGCGTCGCCGCCAACGAGGCCGGAACGGCAAACGAATGGTCTACACCTACCCGTCCAAGAAGAGCCTGCTCTCGGTGACGGCCAAGGTCCGATCACTCACCCGCCGACACAAACATCGAACACTCGCCGACCTGCTGATCTCGATCAATCGGGTGATGCGGGGATGGTGTAACTACTTCCGGCACGGCGTGTCGGCACGGACCTTCAGCTACCTCGACCATTTCGCCTTCTGGCGGGTCGTGGGCTGGCTCCGCAAACGACACACCGGGCTGAACTGGGGAACCCTACGCCGCCGCCACCTCCCACGATGGGAGATCCGCGACGGAAACATCGAGATGTTCCGACCACGAGCGATCGCCATCGAGCGATACCGCTACCGGGGCACCCGAATCCCCACACCATGGACGAGCACGACAGGATCACCCGCACCAGCGGCATGACACGTGGAGAGCCGGATGCGGTGAAAGTCGCACGTCCGGTTCGGAGGGCGGGCCGGAGAAACCCACCGATCGAAAGACGACAGGGCGCTCCGGTCCGACCCCTACACCCGGCTCGGCGGAGCGGCGAAGTGGAACTGGTTCTACCTGTACGTGATCATCGACATCTTCTCGCGGTACGTGCCCGGCTGGATGCTCGCGACCGCCGAGAACCACACCAACGCCAAGGCGTTGCTCGCCGAGACGATCCGCAAGCAGAACGTCCCCGCCGGGCAGCTCTACATCCACTCCGACCGCGGGTCGCCGATGATCGCCAAACCGGTCGCGTTCATGCTCGCCGAGCTCGGTGTCACCAAGAGCCACAGCCGACCCCACTGCTCGAACGACAACCCCTACAGCGAAGCCCACTTCCGCACCTTGAAGTACCGGCCCGAGTTCCCGGACCGGTTCGGATCGTTCACCCACGCCGCCCAGCACTGCGAAGAGTTCTTCGCCTGGTACAACCTCGAGCACCGCCACTCCGGGATCGGGCTCCACACACCCTTCGACGTCCACCACGGCCACGCCCACGCCGTCCGCGAGAAACGTCAGATCGTGCTCGACGGCGCCTACCAGCTCCATCCCGAACGCTTCGTCAAGCAACCGCCGTCACCCCCACCGCTGCCCGACGCG